>JBEBWH010000261.1:0-4982 GCA_040392305.1 Bradyrhizobium sp.
TAGGGCGGGAAATTGTAGTGCAGCAGGAAGGTTTCCTTATACGTCCCCGCGAGCGAGTCGATGTACTGCTCGTCCTCGCCGGTGCCGAGCGTGGTCACCACCAGCGCCTGCGTCTCGCCGCGCGTGAACAGCGCCGAGCCATGGGCGCGCGGCAGCACGCCGACTTCGGCGACGATCGGGCGCACGGTCTTGACGTCGCGGCCGTCGATGCGGCGGCCGGTGTCGAGAATGTTCCAGCGCACGATCTTGGCTTCGAGATGCTTGAACACGCCGGCAATGCGCAGCTTGTCGTAGGCAGGCTCGGCGCCCTCAGGGAAGTAGTGCGCCATCACCTTCGCCTTGGCGGCGGCAACTGCGTCCTGACGCTGCTGCTTGACGGCAATGGCGTAGGCCGCGCGCAGATCCTGCTCGACGAGGCCGAGAATTTCGGCTTCCAGCGCCGCGTCATCCGCCACCGCGACGTCGCGCGGCTCCTTGGCGGCCTTTTCGGCGAGATCGATGATGGCCTTGATGACCGGCTGGAAGTGGCGGTGACCGAACATCACCGCGCCCAGCATGATCTCCTCCGGCAGCTCCTTGGCTTCCGATTCGACCATCAGAACCGCGTCGCCGGTGCCGGCGACGACGAGGTCGAGCTGGCTCTCCGCCATCTCGTCGAGCTGCGGATTGAGCACGAATTCGTCATTGATGAAGGCGACGCGCGCCGCCCCGATCGGACCCATGAAAGGCGCGCCGGACAATGTCAGCGCGGCGGAAGCGGCAACCATGGCGACGATGTCGGGATCGTTTTCGAGGTCGTGCGACAGCGTGGTGACGATCACCTGCGTGTCGCAGCGATAGCCGTCGGCGAACAGCGGACGGATCGGCCGGTCGATCAGGCGGGAGACCAGCGTCTCCTTCTCGGTCGGACGGCCTTCGCGCTTGAAGTAGCCGCCCGGAATGCGGCCCGCGGCGTAGGTTTTTTCCTGGTAGTTGCAGGTCAGCGGAAGGAAATCGATGCCTTCCTTGGGGGTCTTCGCCGACACCACGGTGGCCAGCACGATGGTCTGGCCGTAGGTGGCCACGACGGCGCCGTCAGCCTGGCGGGCGATCTTGCCGGTTTCAAGCTTGAGCGGCCGGCCGCCCCAGTCGAGTTCGACTGAATGGGAGTTGAACATCTTGTCTGTCTCTCATCGGTTCGCCGGCAGGCCGAAAGCCATGAGCAAGACGGCGAGCCGCTGATCGGCGCGGGGAGAGCCCGATGTCAGCGGCTGGCGATCCTGCCATAGCTTCGTCCTGTCGGTCATGCGGGCCCTATGCCCGGAGCGTCCAGCGGCCGGAATGCTGCGGGACGCCATTGCGTCGCGTCTTGCCCGCGACGCGAAACGCGCGCCGGTGAGGGCGCGCGCATCACTGCCTTAGCGGCGGATATTGTGCTTCTCGAGCAAGCTCTTGTAGCGGGCCTCGTCGTTCTTCCTGACATAGTCGAGAAGGGCGCGACGGGTTGCCACCAGCTTGAGCAGACCACGGCGGGAATGGTTGTCCTTGCCGTGGCTGCGGAAATGCTCGGTCAGATTGGCGATACGTTCGGAAAGGATCGCAACCTGCACCTCCGGCGAGCCGGTGTCGCCGGCCTTGGTGGCGTAAGTCTTGATCAGTTCCGCCTTGCGTTCAGCGGTAATCGACATCGTCACATGTCCTTGTTGCGACCGGCGCTGGCAGTCAGGCCGGTCAGGTTGAACACGCGCTTGGGGATGAGTTCGCCGTTGTCGATCTCGGCGAGCGCCAAGAGCCGGCCCCCGACCGTGACATAGACCATGCCGCTGAAAGTGGGTGCATCCCGTCCGCGCAATAAAACGGCCTGGCCCCGATGGAGCCTTGCCGCGTCCGCCCGTGTGACGGCCAGTGCCGGGATGTCGTCCAGCGCGGTCTCAACGGGCAGCAGAATGTCGGCAAGGTTGCCCTCGCCGGACGCGGCTCTATCGCACAAACTCTCCAGTCGATCCAGCGGAATCATGTCGGTTTCGCCGAACGGGCCGGTCTGGGTCCGGCGCAACTCGCAGATATGGCCATAGCAGCCGAGCAGGCGGCCCATATCGCGGGCGATGGCTCGGACATAGGTGCCTTTGCCGCATTCGGCCTCAAACACCGCATTGTCGGCATCGGGCTGGCTTTTCAGCGTGAGATGGAAAATCTCGACGCTGCGGGCCTTGAGTTCCACGATTTCGCCGTCGCGGGCAAGGTCGTAGGCGCGCTCGCCCGCGATCTTGATCGCGGAATAGCGCGGCGGCACCTGCTCGATCACGCCGGTGAAGCCCGGCAGTGCCGCCATGATCGCCTCCGCGGTCGGTCGGGCGGCGCTCGTTGCGGTGACTTCACCCTCGCTGTCGTCGGTGTCGCGTTCCTCGCCCCAGCGCACCGTGAAGCGGTAGCGCTTGCGGCCGTCCATCACGAACGGCACCGTCTTGGTGGCTTCGCCCATGGCGATCGGCAGGCCGCCGGTGGCGAGCGGATCGAGCGTGCCGGCGTGGCCCGCGCGCTTGGCCTGGAACAGACGCTTGACCACGGCGACGGCGTGGGTCGAGGTCATGCCGATCGGCTTGTCGAGCACGATCCAGCCATGCACGTCGCGCTTGTCGCGCTTCGGCTTCTGCTGCCGGGGCTTGCCGTCGGTTCGCGCGCGCGGATCGTTGGGGCGGAACGCGGCCTGCGGCGGGGCGTCGATTTTTTTTTCGTCGTCGGTCATCGCGGGGGTTACGGGGGAGGTGTTCACGGTGTCGGTGACTGTCACGTTTGGTCTGGATCCTGTTCGAGGTCGCGCTGGACCTCAGGTGTTCTCAGTAATTTCTCGATCCGTTCCGCCTCGTCGAATCGTTCGTCGCGGCGAAACCGGATGTCAGGTGCAAATTTCAGGTTAACGCGATGGGCGATCTCGCCGCGCAGGAAGCGCTTGTTGCGATTGAGCGCTTCAAGCACGGCCTCCGTGTCATGCCCGCCCAGCGGCAGCACATAGATGGTCGCGAGCTTGAGGTCGGGCGACATGCGCACTTCCGGAACGGTCACCAGCTGGCCTTCGAGCACCGGGTCGTGGACGCTGCCTTGCGTGAGAATGTCGGAGATGGCGTGCCGCACCAGTTCGCCGACGCGCAACTGGCGCTGGGATGCTCCGGGCGTTGAGTCGGGCCGGGATCGGCCGCGTTGATGGCGGGGCATGATCGCACCTGTCGAAAACACTGCTATCGTGGCCGGGTGTCTTCCCGGCCATCGTCATGTCGTTTGTGGTAGAATTTTGAGGCATACAGGCCCGGCATTACGCCGGGCGCTGCGCCTTCGTTCCATCGCCAGACGCCCGTGTGAGATTTGGACTCACAGCGAACGCTGGATCGTCTCCACGCGATAGCACTCGATCACGTCATCAGGACGCATGTCCTGATACGCCTCGAATGACATACCGCATTCCATGCCGCTCGAGACTTCCTTGACGTCGTCCTTGAAGCGCTTGAGCTGGGCGAGCTTGCCTTCGTGAATCACCACGTTGTCGCGGATCAGGCGGACATGGGCGCCGCGTTCCACGATGCCGTCGGTGACGAGGCAGCCAGCGATCTTGCCGACCTTGGAGATGTTGAACACCTCCTTGATGCGGGCATTGCCGAGCATGGTCTCGCGCAGCGTCGGCGCGAGCAGTCCCGACATCGCCTTTTTCACGTCGTCCACGAGATCGTAGATGATGTTGTAGTAGCGGATCTCGATGCCGTCGCGCTTGGCGGCGTCGCCCGCTTCCTTGTGGGCGCGGACGTTGAAGCCGATGATCGCGGCGTTGAAGCCGGCCGCCAGCGTCACGTCGGATTCCGAGATGCCGCCGACGCCCGCATGCAGCACGCGGGCGGCGACCTCGTCGGTGCCGAGCTTCTCCAGCGAGCCGATGATCGCTTCCAGCGTGCCCTGCACGTCTGCCTTGATGACGAGCGGGAATTCCTTGCGGCCCGTCGTCTTGAGCTGCGACATCATCTGTTCGAGCGAGCCGCGCATGCCGCTGGCGCGCGCCGCCTGCTTCTCGCGCTTCTGGTGGGCGCGATATTCCGTGATCTGGCGGGCGCGGGCTTCGTTCTCGACCACGGCGAGGCGGTCGCCCGCTTCCGGCGGACCGTTGAAGCCGAGCACTTCGACCGGCACCGACGGACCGGCAGACTGCACGGTCGCGCCCTGATCGGAGATCAGCGCACGGACGCGGCCCATCTCGGCGCCGGCGACGATGATGTCGCCGACATTGAGCGTGCCGCGCTGGACCAGCACGGTGGCGACCGGGCCGCGGCCGCGATCGAGCTTGGCCTCGATCACCGTGCCTTCGGCGGCGCGGTCGGGGTTGGTCTTGAGTTCGAGCAGCTCGGCCTGCAGTGAAATCATTTCCAGCAGCTTGTCGAGATTGGTGCCGTTCTTGGCGGACACCTCGACATCGACGACGTCGCCGCCGAACGATTCGACCTGCACCTCGTGCTGCAGCAGTTCGGTGCGCACGCGCTCGGGCTTGGCTTCCGGCTTGTCGATCTTGTTGATGGCGACAATGATCGGAACCCGCGCCGCCTTGGCGTGATTGATGGCCTCGATGGTCTGCGGCATGACGCCGTCGTCGGCCGCCACCACCAGCACCACGATATCCGTCACCTTGGCGCCTCGCGCGCGCATCTGGGTGAACGCGGCGTGGCCCGGCGTGTCGATGAAGGTGATCTTGCCGCCGGTCGGCGAGGCGACCTGATAGGCGCCGATATGCTGGGTGATGCCGCCGGCTTCGCCCGAGACCACATTGGCCTGGCGCAGCGCGTCGAGCAGCGAGGTCTTGCCGTGGTCGACGTGGCCCATGACGGTGACGACCGGAGGACGCGGCAGCTGGTTGCTCTCGTCCTCGTCGGCGACGTCGAACAGTCCTTCCTCGACGTCGGAAGCGGCGACGCGCTTGACGGTGTGGCCCAATTCCTCGGCGATGAGCTGGGCGGTGTCGGCGTCGA
>JBEBWH010000262.1:0-4963 GCA_040392305.1 Bradyrhizobium sp.
AGAGGTTCGAATCCTTTCGGGCGCGCCATTTCAGTACAGAACTCTGAACGCCGAACGCCGCCGTTTCTACGCTAGAAGCGGCGACCAGCGTTCGCAGCAGTTCCGACTTCGATCCCATGATGCGAACCTCGTCGTCGGCAACCTCGACACGCTGCGCCAGCGCGCAGATGGTCGCGGCGGTAGCCGCCACCTTCGAGCCGTATGCGTTCGCGAGCCTTGCGGGCGAATTCCTTGAGCATATCGGGGCTGATACCCTGATCGCCTGAACTGTCGAGCGCGAGCTGCGTGCGCTCCGCGTCGGCGGTGGCTTGATCCCGCAATGCCTTGAGGCTCGCCATGCGTTCCTTCGCCATGGCGTCGTCCTTATCGACCATGCCGGCTTATCGCGGACGAAGAGGTAGTGTTCGTCAATATCGAGCCGTTTCCGTCCACGACGACCGTACCATGGCGCCAAACGCTGAGGCTGCACGCCAATCCTTCCCCTCTGACATTTCGAAACCACTCGCCCTCCCACAGCAGCCGGCGGCCGTTGTCTGGGGGACAGGGAGAGGTCTGGCGGAGCCATGGAGAGTGGAAGATGTTCCGGGGCCGGTTTTGGACTGCGGCGCGGCTTGACTTGTCGTGAAGCGGATCAATGGCGGGTCGTCTAACACGGTGGCCTCCTTCTTCCCTCATCGAATGGCCGCGTCGGAGATGCAGCCCCGGATGGTGATCCTACTGGCGCTTGCCGAACCGGACGCCGCGCAGAGCAGGGCGGCAAGGTCGCAAGCCGGGCAGGGCGGGAATTATCGGGGCATTCCCTGGCTGTTCAAGCTACCTCCGGGCGACCCCTCCCGGCTTGGCAAGAGGGAAAGTCGGGCGGGACAGAGCCGTTCGAAAAATCGGTGCCGGCTCGCGAAAAACCCTCTTGCAACGGGCGGGGTTCTGTGGAAATGATTTCAGGATCAGAAATCATTTTCTGGCCGGGAGGCAGATTGTGGATGCGTTTTGGTCGCCTGCCCAGCAGGCGTTCGCGGCGGAGGTACGCCGTTTCACGACGGAGAACCTGCACCCGGAAACGCGCCGGCGCGTGCTGGCGGGACAGCCGCTTTCGCGCGAGGACCACATGCGCTGGCAGGATGCGCTGGCGCGCAAGGGCTGGATTGCCGGGTTCTGGCCGCGCGAATATGGCGGCTGCGACTGGACGCCGGCCGAAAGCTATATCTTCCAGAACGAGACCAGTGCGCTCGGCGCGCCGTGGCTCCTGCCCTTCGGTGTCAACTATGTCGGCCCGGTGATCTATTCCTACGGCTCGGAGGAGCAGAAGGCGGAACACCTGCCCGGCATCGTCTCGAACGAGGTGTTCTGGTGCCAGGGATATTCGGAGCCGGAAGCCGGCTCCGATCTCGCCAACCTCAAGACGAGGGCGGTGCGCGACGGCGACGACTACATCGTCAACGGCTCGAAGATCTGGACGAGCTATGCCCACTGGGCCGACTGGATCTTTGCGCTGGTGCGCACCGATCCGGACGTCAAGCCGCAGCAGGGGATCTCCTTCCTGCTGATCGACCTGCGCTCGCCCGGCATCACCATTCGTCCGATCGTCTCGATCGAGGGCGCGCACCATCTCAACCAGGTGTTCTTCGAGAATGTGCGGGTGCCGGCGCGCGACATCGTCGGCGAGGTCAACAAGGGCTGGACCTATGCCAAGTACCTGCTCGGCCACGAACGGGTGCTGTCGGCAGAGATCGGCAAGGCGCGGCGGCTTCTCTCGCGGGTCCGCCGGCTCGCCGAGGAGGCGGGGCTGGTGCGCGACACGCGTTTCCTCGACAGGTTCCATCGCTACGAGATCGACGTGCTGGCGCTGGAATGGACCACGCTGCGCCTGCTCGACCAGGTCATGAACGGCGGTACCGCCGGCGCGGAGGCCTCGCTGCTCAAGCTGCGCGGCTCCACCATCCTCCAGGAGATCGTCGAGTTCACGGTCGATGTGCTCGGGCCGCGCGCCTTGCCTTACGATCCGGCCTGGATCGACCACGGCGCCAACCTGCCGGTGCCGGAGGGCGGCGAGCATGCCGGCATCGTCTCGGAATTCCTGTTCCAGCGCGCACCCACCATCTGGGGCGGCTCGAACGAGGTTCAGCGCAACATCATCGCCAAGCATGCGCTCGGGCTTTGAAGCGGAAGGCCAGACCGTGAATCTGACACTCTCGACGGAACAGACCCAGCTCAAGGACAGTGTCGCCCGCTTCGCTGCCGCGCATGGCGTGCACGGCGCGCTGGTCGGCGAGGATGCGCGCGCCACGGATTTCCGCCCCGAGCTGTGGCGGCAGATGGCGGAATTGGGTTGGCTCGGCGCCGGGCTCTCCGAGGAGGAGGGCGGCTTCGGCGGCGGGCCGGTGGAAACGATGGTCGTTCTCGAGGAGGCCGGCCGCGGCCTGTTGCCGGAGCCTTTGCTCGAAGCCGCGATCGCGGCGCGGATTCTTGCGGCGACGCGGCCTGCCGGCGACCTGTTGGCCGGCATCGTCGGCGGCGAGGAGCTGGTGGTTCCTGCCTTCGGCGATGCCAGAGCAGGAGGCGCGGCGACGGCTCACCTTGCCGGCGACGGTGCGGGGCTCACTCTTTCCGGCGTGGCGCGTCTCGTCTCGGCCGCGGCGCATGCCGGCCGCTTCATCGTCTCCTGCGCCGCGGGAGACGGCGCGGCGCTCGTCGTCGTGGCCGCCGACGCGGTGGGCGTAGAGATCGAGGCCTTTCGCACCATGGACGGTCGTGGCGCGGCGACCGTCTCGTTCAATGGCGTCGCCATCGCGCAGAAGGACGTGCTGGCGCGCGGCGAGGACGCGCGGGCCGCGCTCGATATCAGCCGTGATGTCGCGCTCGCCGCCCTTTGCGCGGAGGTCACCGGCATTGCCGCCTTCCTGTTCGAGCAGACGCTGGACTACCTGAAGACGCGGCGCCAGTTCGGCCAGCCCATCGGCCGTTTCCAGGCGCTTCAGCATCGCATGGCCGACATGTTCGTCGCGCTCGAGGAGGCGCGCTCGTTGACGGTGATGGCCGCGGTCAAGCTGGCTTCGGGCGACCCGACCGAGCGCGCATACGCCCTGTCTGCGGCCCGGATCGGCGCCGTGTCGCGTGCACTCCATGTCGCGCGCGAGGCGATCCAGCTTCATGGTGGCGTCGGCATGACGCAGGAACTGCCGATCGGCGCCGGCTTCAAGCGCATCAAGGCGCTGGAGTTGATGTTCGGCGGCGAAAATCATCATCTCGACCGCATGACGGCCTCGGAGCCGGCAGCGGTCTGACGACACAGCAAAGGGAAGGCAAGGATGAGCGTCGATTTCTTCAAGGGCTACGAGACGATAAGCTTCAGCCGTGAGGGCCGTATCCTCACCATCACGCTGAACCTGCCGGACACGCTCAACGCGGTCAACGCGCGCATGCACACGGAACTGGCGCGCGTCTTCCTCGACGCCAATGACGATCCCGATTCCGACATCGTGGTGCTGACCGGGGCGGGCCGCGCCTTCTGCGCCGGCGGCGACGTCGACTGGATGCAGGATTCGATCGACGATCCAGAGATGTTCGCCACCACCGCGGTCGAGGGCAAGCGCATCATCTTCACCCAGCTCGATCTGGAAAAGCCGCTGATCTGCCGGCTCAACGGCCATGCCATGGGTCTCGGCGCGACGCTGGCGCTGGGCTGCGACGTGGTCATCGCCTCCGAGAAGGCCAAGATCGGCGACCCGCACGTCTCGATCGGCCTCGTCGCCGGCGATGGCGGCGCGGTGCTGTGGCCGCAACTCATCGGCTATCTGCGCGCCAAGGAATATCTGCTGACGGGCGACCCGATCCCTGCGCCGGAAGCCGCGCGCATGGGCCTGATCAACCGCGCGGTCGCGCCCGAGAGCCTTGACGACGACGTCTACGGTCTGGCCCGGCGGCTGGCGGGCGGCGCGCGCAAGGCGATCCGCTGGACCAAGGTTGCGACCAATCTCGGCCTCAAGCAGCTGGCCCACATGATCATGGACACCGGCATCGCCTACGAGACCCTGTCCAACATCTCGAAGGATCACCAGGAGGCCGTGTCGGCCTTCCGGGAGAAGCGCAAGCCGGTGTTCACCGGCGAGTGACGCAGACGCGCCTGTTGGCTGCAAGACGAATCTGGCCGCGGAGGCCTTCAAGGGAGGAAATGGAAAATGACTGCAATCACACGTCGTAGCATGCTCGCGGGGTCGGCAGCCGCCGCAGGCAGTCTGCTGGTCCCATTGCCGCACATCATGCGCAAGGCGACCGCGCAGGACACGATCACCATCGGCGTCGTCACGCCGCTGAGCGGCCCGCAGCAGCTTCTCGGCAACTTCGTCAAGCTGGGCGCCGAGATCGGTGCCGACTACGTCAACGCCAATGGCGGCATCGGCGGCAAGCAGGTCCGTCTCGAATTTCGCGACGACAAGGCCAACCCGAACGACGCCACGGTGGTGACCCGCGAACTGCTCGGCGCCGGCATCAACCTGCATCTGGGCGCGATCGCCAGCCCGGTGGCGCTGGTGATGGGCCCGCTGATGCAGCAGGAAGGCGGCGTGCACCTGACCTCGGGCGCCGGCACCGAAAAGCTGAATCACGAGAACTACAACGATCACGCCTTCCGCGTCGGCGACGGCCCCTATTCGCGCAATGCCGGCCTCGTGCGCCACATCATCCAGTCCAACCCCGAGGTCGACACCTGGGGCGGCATCATTCCCGACCACGAATATGGTCGCACCACCTGGGCGATCTTCGTCGATGCGATGCTGCGCTTCTATCCCGAGCTTACGGGCCGCGAGCCGAAGATCGAGCAGCCGATCATGGTTCCTTACGCTTCCGGCGACTACAAGAACTTCATCGCCCAGGCGATGCGCCTGCCGGTGAAGGGCATCTACACCTCGGTCTATGGCGGCGACGCGGTCACGCTCTACCAGCAGGCCAAGCCGTTCGGCCTGTTCGA
>JBEBWH010000263.1:0-4930 GCA_040392305.1 Bradyrhizobium sp.
TCTAAGCAGGATGTTGCGTGTTCGAGTCCCGCCGGGGTCGCCATCCGGATTTTTCGCTGAGTTGACAACCAGTTAGCAAACAATCGGGCCAGCGACGCCACGTATCTTAATTTTCCGATAAAGTGACGTTTTCGGCGCGGATCAGCCTCAGCGGTGGCCGCGCTCTTCCACTCTCCTGCCGCATCACAGGCTGCACTGAGACGGGGCGAACTGGATCGAGCATGACGACGAAACTGGACCTGAACGCCCTCGTGCTGTTCTACGAAGTTGTCAATTCGCAAAGCCTCACCCGCGCCTCGGACAAGTTGCGGGTGCCGAAATCCACCATCAGCCGCAAGCTGTCGATCCTCGAACATCAGCTCGGCTCGCAACTGCTCAAGCGCGGGCGCAAGGTGGTGGCGCTGACCGACATCGGTCACGTCGTCTACAACCACACCCAGCGCATCGTCTCGGAAATCGAGGATGCGGGCTTCGAAGCCTCGCAGATGCAGTCCGAGCTGAGCGGCGTGTTTCGTGTCAGCCTGCCGATCGACTTCGGCGTCTCGTGGCTCGGCCGGCTGGTGGCTGAGTTCGCCATTATCCATCCGCACATCCAGATGATCATCGAGATTAACAACCGCTGGGTGGACGTCTCGCAGGAGCCTTACGACGTCGCCATTCACCTCGGGCCGCCGCGCAACTCACATCTGCCGGTGAAGGTGTTCACCTCGCTATCGCGCGGCATCTATGCCAGCCCCGACTATCTCAAGCGCAAGGGCAGCATCCATTCCATCGAGGATCTGCAGCACCACGACTGCATCGTCACCGAGCATCAGCGTGACGAAGGTGTGTGGAATTTTCTCTCGAGCGCCGCCGACAAGGTCATTGATATCGAGGCGCGGGTGGTCGTCAACAACATCGGCATGGCGCGCGAAATCGCCATCGGCGGCCTTGGCCTCGGCATCCTGCCCAACGTCATGTGCAAGAACGACGTCGCCGCGAGCCGTCTCGTACGGCTGTTACCCGACTGGCGCAGCCCGCCGCTGCAAGCGTCGGCGTTCTATTCCGGCCGCCGCCGCATGCCGCGCAAGACCCGCGCCTTCATCGATTTCCTCTCGGAGCGGCTGTTAACCGACGAGTGACGCAAAACGCGCCGCTCCGTTCGACGGTTGATGTTTCAGGCAAACTCGCGCACGCGGCCGAAGCGATGGTAGATGTGCTTGGTCGAGAGGAATTCGTTGAGGCCGTCGATACCGTGCAGCCGGCCGAAGCCGCTGTCGCGATGGCCACCCGTCTCGGCTTCCGGAAACAGCTTGTTATGATCGTTGAGCCAGACCGTGCCGCTGCGCAGCGCCCGGCTGACGCGATAGGCGCGGTCGAGATCGCGCGTCCACACGCTCGCCGACAGGCCGTAGCGGGTGGCATTGGCCCTTGCGACCACCTCCGCCTCGGTGGAAAAGCGCTCGATATTGAGCACCGGTCCGAAAATCTCCTCCTGCACCACGGGTGAGGCGAGATCGTCGATCGCAAGCAGGCTCGGTCCGAGATAGGCCCCGCCCGAGGGCAGGCTCTTTGCTACCCCGCCCTTGAGCAAGGCCGCGCTTGCATGGGCCTCCACCAGCCGCTGCACGCGGTCCCGCGAGCGCACGTCGATCAGCGGGCCGATCTCGCTGCGCTCGTCGTCAGCGCGGCCGACCCGCATCGCCGCCAGCGCCGCCGCGAGCGCCTTGGCGAGCGCCTCATAACGGCTCTCATGCACCAGCACGCGGCTCAGCGCCGTGCATTGCTGCCCGGTGAGCACCATTCCCGCGGACGCCAGTTGCGGCGCGACGGTGCCGATATCGCAATCCTCGAACACGATCGCCGGCGCCTTGCCGCCAAGTTCGAGATTGAGCCGCTTCAGCGTGCCGGATGCGGCCGCCATGATCTTGCGCCCGATCGCGGTGGAGCCGGTGAAGCTCAGCACATCAACATCGGGCGACTCCACCAGAAGTTCGCCGCCGGCGCTGCCCGCCTCGCAGAAGCTGTTGAGCACGCCGACCGGCAGCGCGCGGACATCGGCCAGGCAGCGCAGGAACGCGGTGTGGAACAGGCTCGACTGCGGCGCCGGCTTCAGCACCACGGTGCAGCCCGCCGCCAGCGCCGCGCCGAGCGAGCGGACCAGCAGGATCGCGGGCGCGTTCCACGGCGTGATGATCGCGGCGACGCCCGCGGGCTCGCGCACCAGATGCGAATAGACGCCGGGCTCGATCTCCAGCATGCGGCCGCCGATCGCGCGTGCAAGGCCGGCATAATAGCGCAGCTCCGACGCGGCGGCGGCAATCTCCATACGAGCGACGCCGATCAGCTTGCCGGTCTCGATCGACAACAACCGGCTGAGATCGTCGCTGCGCGCCTCGACGGCGGCCGCCTGCGCCAGCAGCACGTCGGCGCGCAG
This sequence comes from Bradyrhizobium sp., assembly GCA_040392305.1. Lineage (GTDB taxonomy): Bacteria > Pseudomonadota > Alphaproteobacteria > Rhizobiales > Xanthobacteraceae > PRO6. Next base: position 2,417 of record JBEBWH010000263.1, read on the forward strand.
CCTCGGCGAATGCGCCCATTGCGACTGGAAGAACGCGCGCCGCGCCGCGGCGATGGCTGCTTCTGCCGCGGCCCGCCCCCCCTCCGGCACGCCGCCGATGACGGTGCCATCGACCGGACTCACCGCTTCGAACTTCGCCGCACCAGCGCTCGGAATCCATTCGCCATCGATCCAGTGCGCGCCAACGACCGATATCGTCATCGCCTACTCCTGCGCGCCTGCGGCTTGCGCTTCGGGATGAAGCATGCGCGCCTGCTCTGCCAGTTGATGTTTCAAAACCTTGCCGACCGCGTTGCGCGGCAGCGCATCGACGAAATGCACGTGGCGCGGCTTCTTGTAGCCTGCGATCGCCTCGCGGCAATGCGCGACAACCCGCTCCACCGTGAGCGCCGCGCTGTCCGCGTTACGTTCAACAAAGGCCACGACTGCTTCGCCGAACTCCGGATCAGGAATGCCGATGACAGCGGCATCGACTACCCCGTCGATCTCAAGAATGGTGCGCTCGACTTCCTTCGAATAAATATTGAAGCCACCACTCAGGATCATGTCCTTCTTGCGATCGACGATATAGAGATAGCCGTCGGCGTCGCGATAGCCGAGATCGCCGGTGTAGAACCAGCCGTCCACCAGCGCCTTCGCAGTTTCCTCGCTGCGGTTGAGATAGCCCTTCATCACCGTGAACGCGCCGGGCTGGCCGGATCGCACGATGATTTCGCCGACCGTGCCATCCGTCACGTCGACGTTCTCGGGCGAGACGATCCTCACCTCGACGCCGGGGGCCGCACGCCCGACCGATTGCGGATGCGAGAACTGCTCTTCATGCGAGAGGTTGGAGACGGAGCCCGCCTCGGTCATGCCGAAGAACGACACCAGTCGCGTCTGCGGCAGCAGCGCAAGGAAGCGTTTCTTCAGCTCGACAGGAAAGGCCTCTCCGGTGACGGCGACAAGCCGCAGCGTCCGGCATTTCTCCGGCGCCTGCTCCAGCGTCGGCAGCAGCATGCGACAGATCGTCGGCACCATACCGAACACCGTGATCGCCTCGCGCTCGATCGTCGTCACAATGGCGTCGGCGTCGAACCCCGGCAAAATCACCAGCGTTCCGCCGAGCGTCATGGCGTTCATCAGACGGCCCAACCCTGCGCGATGCGCCAGCGGCGACACTACGAGAAAGCGGTCGGCGTGGCCGATGCCCCAGTCGGTCCCGTTCATGAAACCGTGGTTCACCAGAATGTTGGCATGCGTCAGCAGCACGCCTTTTGGCAGGCCCGTCGTCCCGGACGTATAAAGGATCATCGCAAGGTCATGATCCAGTGCAATGGACAGCGGCACAAAGCCGCTATCCACCACGCCCTCGTATGGAATGAAGCCGTCTTGCGGACCGCCCGTGGTAATCGCCTTGAGACCGGCCACCTCCGCCAGAATGGAGCGAACGCCATCGACGCTGCGGTCGTCGCAGACGACGATCCTGGCGGAGCTGTCCTCGCAGAAGTATTTCAGCTCGCGAATGGTGTTCCGCATCGTCACCGGCACCACCATGGCGCCAAGCGAGAACGCGGCATACAACAATTCGACAAAGGCGATGCCATTGGGCAGATACAGCACGATGGTGTCGCCGGGGCCGACGCCAAGCCTTGCCAGGCCGCCGGCGACCTCACGGACCCGCTGCTGCAACTGGCGATAGCTGACGCGCCGGTCGCCGCAGACCAGCGCCTCCTTGTCTGGCCTGCGCGCCGCATGGGCAGCAAAGACGACTTCAAGGCGCATCGCTTATCCTTCGACCACCTTGAACGCCGGATAGACGAAATCGTCGGTGATCTGGTCCCACGCCACCTCAACGCACGCGCCGATCCTGATCCTGGCGGGATCGGTGTCGATGATGTTGGCGATGAAACGCGCGCCTTCGTCGAGTTCGATCGTCGCCGCCGGCAACGGCAGGCGGCCATCGAGGCCCGGCCCCGGAATACGGATGGTGGTGTGGGCGTAGATCACACCCCTGCCGCTCACCTCGCGCCATTCCAGATTGCGCTTGCCGGTATAGATGCTGACCGGGCGCGGATAGTGCTGGAACTTGCCGGCGTCGCGGCAATACTGGATCACCAGCTTGCGCTTCTGCGCGGCGTCCCAGAACGGCGCCGTGTCGACATAGACATTCGGCTTGGGCGGGGTGCGGAGTTTTACTTCGGCGTTCATATCAGGCCTCCAGAATCATTGCGGCGCTGGTGCCCCAGTTGCGCCCATAGGGGATCACTCCGATGCCGGTCACGAGCGCATTCTTCGGCGACTTGACCTGGCGCTTGCCGCCTTCACCGAACAGCTGACGCACAGCCTCAGCAAGGTTGAGCCCGCCGCTGGCGAGGCCCGGCTGGCCGGCGGAAATCTGTCCGCCGCCAGTGTTGAGCGGAATATTGCCTTTGTACGAGATATCGTTGGCGAGGATGAAATCGCTGCCCTCGCCGCGCTTGCAGAAGCCGAAATCCTCGAACTGCATCAGCACCGCGATGGTGAAGTCGTCAT
>JBEBWH010000264.1:0-4893 GCA_040392305.1 Bradyrhizobium sp.
ACGCGCAGCGGGCGGGAGAGGTGTCCGGCCGGCACCCAGAGGCAGGAAAACGACGTGTATTGGCCGTAGCGCCGGTCATGCGCGACGAAGCGCGCGACCTTGCCATATTGCGCGCAATGCGCGGACGCCAGCGCCCGGAAATCGGCCCGGCCGACCAGCGCCGCGGAAATGATGCCGCCGGTATCGTTGCCCTTGAACGGCGGCACGGGATCGGCGTGCGCCATCGTTGTCATCGCCAACCCGCCGATGGCCGCGAGCAGCGCGGCGCCGAACTTTCGCATGGTCGTCTCCGTTCGATTCCCCGCCACCATAGAGCATGCGGTGGAGGCTGTGAATCGGCCACGGCGGAACAGCCAAGCGATTGGCGGCAGTTGTGGCGGCTGCGCACTTGACCTCCCTCCCGCTTCGCGGCACCGTCCGCGCTCTCGGGATAACCGTATCCGACTCGGCGGGATGGCCATGCGACAGACCCTGGTTTCGATCAAAACCGCGCTGCGGATCGCCGGCGCGGCTGCGGCGCTGGCGTTGGCCGTGATCGCCGGTACGCCCCCGGCGCAGGCCGCCAATCCGCTGGAATTGAACTTTTATCTCTCCGGCCCGCGCTATGACGGCCATCTGCCGTCCTGCGAGGCGGCGCTGGGCACCATTTCCGCACAGTTCGCCGAGAAGGAAGGCACATTCTGGAACTCGGCGATGCAGATCACGGGCTATTCGGAGGTCCGCGAGGTCGCGTTTCGGTCGTGGGCGTCGGAAGTCATTCCGCGTCGCTTCTGCTCGGCGCGCGCGCTGCTCAACAACGGCCGTCTGCATACGGTGCGCTATTCGATCATCGAGGATGGCGGCTTTGCCGGCGCGGGCGTCGGCGTCGAATGGTGCGTGGTCGGTTACGACCGCAACTGGGCCTATAACCCGGCCTGCCGCGCGGCGCGGCCCTGATCCGTTTGCTTGAAATCGCGGGAAGGGCGTGATTAGGCTGACATTCTCTTAGCTGGGGAATGTCATGGCCGATCGTCTCTTTTCGCTGCGGCGGATGTTGTCTGCCGCCTGCGCGGCTGTTGCTGCTTCGCTGCTGGTGACGGCGGGCGCGGCTGCGCAGGATCACCGCCAGAATGCGCCGGGCGAGTTCGATTTCTACGTGCTGGCGCTGTCGTGGTCGCCCTCGTTCTGCGAGGCGGCGAGCGAGCGTGGCCACACCGGGCGCTCGCAGCAGATTCAGTGCGGCGGGCGGCCCTATTCGTTCGTGGTGCACGGGCTGTGGCCGCAATATGAGCGCGGCTACCCCAATTACTGCAAACGGCCGGCGCCGCGGCTCGATCGTCGCATCGTCTCCGCGATGCTCGACCTGATGCCTGCGCCGGGGCTCGTCTACAGCCAGTGGGACAAGCATGGCACCTGTGCGGGCGTGGAGCCGCGCGGCTATTTCGAGACCGTCCGCAGGGCGCGCGCCGCGGTGAAAATTCCCGAGCAGTTCTTGAGCCTGTCGCGGCCGCTGACGGTGACGCCCGACCAGATCGAGGAGGCCTTCATCAAGGTCAATCCCGGCCTCAGTCACGCCTCGTTCGCGGTGATGTGCGACCGCAAGCGGCTCAGCGAGGTGCGCATCTGCATGAACAAGCAGTTGCAGTTCCGCGCCTGCGAGGAGATCGACCGCCGCGCCTGCCGTCGCGACCGCTTGGTGATGCCGCCGGTGCGCGGCGGCTAGCGACGCGGCTTGGAGCCGTTCCGGATGTAGCGTAAGCAGCGCGGATGAATTACCGACACGCCTTCCACGCCGGCAATTTCGCCGATGTCGTCAAGCACATCGTGCTGGCGCGCATCCTGACCTATCTGCACGACAAGCCGACGCCGTTCCGGGTGATCGATACCCATGCGGGCGCCGGGCTCTACGACCTGACCGGCGAGGAGGCCCGTCGCGGCGGCGAGTGGCTGACCGGCATCGCGCGGGTGATGCAGGCGCGCTTCTCCGAGGAGGCCGGGCGGCTGCTCGCGCCCTATCTCGATATCGTGCGCGCCTTCAATTCGGGGCGCGAGCTGCGCGCCTATCCCGGCTCGCCGCTGGTGGCCCGCGCGCTGCTGCGGCCGCAGGACCGCCTCGTCGCCTGCGAGGTCCAGCCGGATGCGCGCAAGGACCTGATCGCCGCCCTCTATCGCGATACGCAGGCGCGTGTGGTCGATCTCGACGGCTGGACCGCGCTCACCGCCTTCGTGCCGCCGAAGGAGCGGCGCGGCCTCGTGCTGATCGATCCGCCCTATGAATCCCGCGACGAGTTCGAACGGCTGGCGCAAGGCTTTGCCGCGGCCTTCGCCAAGTGGCCGACCGGAATTTACCTGTTGTGGTACCCGGTCAAGAGCCGCCGCGCCGCCGACGACCTGGCCCGCGCCGTCGCCGCTGCCACCGCGACCGCGCCGGGCGGCGGGGAGGGGCTGCGCGTCGAATTCAGCATCGCGCCGCAGGCCGAGGGCGGTGGGCTCGTCTCGGCGGGGCTTCTTGTCGTCAATCCGCCGTGGACGCTGGCGCGCGAGCTCAAGGTCATCCTGCCCGAGCTTGAGAAGCCGCTGGGGCTTGGCGGAGCGGCCCGCTACCGCGTCACCCCGCTGCGTGGCGGTCCCGGCTGATCGGCAGTCTCCTCAATCGGTGATGGTCAATCCGGCGGGAACCGTATTATGCTTTCGCCGGAGAGCGGACACACGCTCAGCGCCCCGCGTGGGGGCAGCCAGAATGGTGAGGGAGTTTGCGGATGGCCATGACGGGGGTTGTCAAATTCTTCAACGGCGAGCGCGGCTACGGCTTCATCAAGCCGGATGACGGCGGCCGCGACGTGTTCGTGCATATCACCGCGGTCGAGCAGGCGGGCCTCAAGGACCTGCGCGAAGGGCAGCGGATTACCTACGAGGTCGAGCCCGACAAGAAGGGCAAGGGGCCGAAGGCGGTCAATCTCAGTCTAGCGCCGTAGCGGTTGCCGCCGGCGCATCGGAAGCGCCGGGCGGCGTTGTTGCCTCAGAAGTGATAGTTCAGCCCGAATCGGACCAGACCGAACTGGTAGCCGTTCGGCAGAGCGGTCATCGTGAAGCGGCTGTCGGAGAGGTTGACGTAGAGATACTCGACCTTGGCGGTCCAGTTCTGGGCGATGCCGAATTCCGCGCCCGCGCCGATCGTCCAGCCAGCGCTGGTGTGCGTCTCCGACGCGCCGAAATTGGCGACCCGCAGGCTGCCGAAGGCGAGACCGCCGGTACCGTAGAACATCACGTTGTCGAAGCTGTAGCCGATCCGGCCGCGCACGGTGCCGAACCACGGGTTCGAGAACTTCCACGCCGCGAACGTGTCGCTTGCGCCGTTGGCCTGAATATCGCCTTCAAGGCCGAACACCAGCGCGCCGGACTGCCAATTGAAGCCTGCCTGCACGCCGCCGCTCAGGCCTGACGGCTTGGCCGGCACGAAACTGACGCTGCCCCAATTGTAGCCGAGATTGCCGCCGAGATAGGGGCCGGCCCAGCTATAGGCGTTGAGCGGTTGTTGCACGGTATAGGGCCGGTAGGGCGCATAGTCGGCGGCCTGCGCCGATACGGTCAGGCCGACCGTCGCCAGCGTTGCTGCAGCAAGAACCTTCCCGATCATTCCCAGTTACTCCGGCACACGCGGGAACCCTTGAAATGCCGGCTCGCGCCGGCCTTGGGGGTGGTTAAAGGGTTACCGAATTCCCACTCATTTGATTAAAGCTTTATCGGAAGCAAAGCGTTAAGCAGGGATTAAGTTTGGCCGGCACCATTCCTCGTCCTTAAAAAACCGTTACACCGGGATGTTCCCGTGGATGCACCGCTCGGCTGGCCGTAACGGGGCGAGATGACTAATTTATGACCCATGATGACCGAGGATGATCGCGAGTCTCCCGGCGCGCCGGCGCGGCCGCCGCAGGACGTCGGCGCGGCTGCCGAAATGCTGCCCGATGTCGATCCGGCGCAGGATGCGGAAGACGATGCCGAGGAGCGCCTGCCGGAAGACGTGACGGAGGCTGGCGAGACTGTCGCCGAGGAACCGCTCGCGACCGGCCGCGCCGCGATCGCCGCCGCCGTGCGGCTGGCGCCGTCTTCGCCCGGCGTCTACCGCATGCTCAATGCCGGGCGCGACGTGCTCTACGTCGGCAAGGCCAAGAATGTCCGCAAGCGGCTCGCCTCCTATGTGCGGCCGACCGGCCACGCCATGCGCATCACGCGAATGATCGCGGCGACGGTTGCGGTCGAGATTGTCTCCACCAATACCGAAACGGAGGCGCTGCTGCTCGAGGCCAACCTCATCAAGCAGCTGCGGCCGCGCTTCAACGTGCTGCTGCGCGACGACAAGTCGTTTCCCTATATCCTGCTGACCGGCGACCACTGGGCGCCGCAAATTCTGAAGTATCGCGGCGCGCAGACGCGGTCGGGGCGCTATTTCGGGCCGTTCGCCTCGGTCGGCGCGGTCAACCGCACCATCACCGCGCTGCAACGCGCGTTCCTGCTGCGCTCGTGCTCCGACAGCTTCTTCGAAAGCCGGACGCGGCCGTGCCTGCTCTATCAGATCAAGCGCTGCGCCGCGCCCTGTACCGGTGAGATCGATTTTACCGGTTATGCCGCGCTGGTGCGCGCGGCGACCGACTTTCTGTCCGGCCGCAGCCGGTCGGTGAAGGAGGAACTTGCCGCCGAGATGGAGAAGGCGTCCGAGGCGCTCGAATTCGAGCGCGCGGCGGTCTATCGCGACCGCCTTGCCGCGCTCGCGGCGGTGCAGTCGCAGCAGGGCATCAATCCGCGCACGGTGGAGGAGGCCGACGTCTTCGCCGTGCATCAGGAGGGCGGCTACTTCTGCGTCGAGGTGTTTTTCTTCCGCACCGGGCAGAACTGGGGCAACCGCGCCTATTTCCC
>JBEBWH010000265.1:0-4890 GCA_040392305.1 Bradyrhizobium sp.
GACTGGGAGCTGTCGACGCTCGGCGATCCGCTCGCCGATTTCACCTATCTGCTGATGCAGTGGATCATGCCGGGCCTCAATGGCGCGGACTATGCGGCGCTCAACATCCCGTCGATGGATGAGGCGGCGGCGATGTATTGCGAGGCGACCGGCCGCTCCGCCATTTCCAATCTCGACTGGTATTTTTCCTACAATCTGTTCCGGCTCGCCGGAATCCTGCAGGGCATCGCCGGTCGCATCCGCGACGGCACCGCCGCCAGCGACAAGGCGAAGGAATCGGCGGCGCGCACGGTGCCGCTGGCGCGAGAGGCGTGGGCCTATGCGCAGAAGGCTGGCGCGGCGTGGAATTGAAACGCTGCGCTGCACTCGGATCGGTCCATGATCGTATGGGATCAGGTTGAAGTCATATTCAACGGCCATCCGTTTTTCGTCATGGCCGGCTTCGTCCCGGCCGTGGATGCCCGCGACATAGGCGTTCGACAGAACGCCGTTCTTTGAACGGCTATGCGCGGGCATGACGGCGGAGGGGGCGGTTGCTTATCCGTTTCGTTTTGCGCGGAACGGATGCTCAGATCGGCTTGCCGGCGTAAGGCATCGAGGCGGTCAGGCCGCCATCCACCGGGAAGGCCTGGCCGTTGACGTAGGACGCCTCGTCGCTGACGAGAAACAGCGCCATCGCCGCGATCTCGTGCGGCTGTCCGGCGCGCTTGAGCGGATTGAGCTGACCGATTTTTCCCTGCGTGCCGCGTTCCTTGGCATTGTCGAAGATCGGTTTGGTCATGCCGGTCTCGATCAGGCCGGGACAGATGGCGTTGATGCGCACATTGGTGCCGGAGAGCGAATAGGCGGTGGTCTGCACGAGGTTGATGACGCCGGCTTTGCTTGCCGCATAGGGATGGCCGCTGGCGCCCGCCTTCAGTCCGGCGACCGAGGCCGTGCAAACGATCGCGCCGTGGCCCTGAGCGGTCATCAAGGGAATCGAATGCTTCACCGCGAGGAATGGTCCGATCAGATTGATGCGCAGGATTTCCTGCCAGTGCTCGGGCGTTTGCTCGGCGAGCGGCACCAGCCCGCCGCTGATGCCCGCATTGGCCCAGATTCCGTCGAGTTTGCCGTAGGCGGCGACGGCGCGGGAGATGAACCCCTGCACGTCGGTTTCCGAACCGGCATCGGCAATGATCGCTTCGGCGACGCCGCTCGCTTCCATCACCTGCGCTGCGGTTTCGATAACGCTTTCGCTGCGATCGACGGCAATCAGCGTCGCGCCTTCACGGGCGAACATCAACGCGGCGGCGCGCCCGATGCCGCTGCCTGCGCCGGTGATGACGATCGATTTGCCTTCGAGCCGGCCCATGCGCATTCTCCCGCCTGTCACAGTCTGCCGCGACAATTGCCGTCGCGTGGAATTTTTGTTGCGAGCAAGCGTGCGTCGCTTGCGCCTTGCATCGCGCACGCACAGTAGTGAAGGTTGAACCGATGTCCAATTCGAAAGTGCAACTTGCAACCGGCGTTCCGCCGCAGCCGGAGGGCGTCGATATCACGCGCTGGTGGTGGGTGCGGCATGCGCCCGTGCGCGTCGATAACGGACACATTTACGGCCAGCTCGATCTGCCGTGCGATTGCAGCGACACGGTGGTGTTCAACGCGGTGGCGCGCATTCTGCCGCGCAACGCCGTATGGTACGCGAGCCATCTGCAACGGACGCATCAGACCGCGGCGGCGATCTTCGCCGCAGGAATGGAGCAAGCCCAATTGACGCACGAACGGGCATTCGCCGAGCAGCATCTCGGCGAATGGCAGGGCCGCAACCGTGCCGACTTCTTTGCCAGGCGTACGCCGGAAATCGGCAGCTACTGGTTTGCACCCGCCGACGAGCGTGCACCGGGCGGCGAAAGCTTCATCGACCTGTTCGAACGGGTCCGCGCCGCCATCATGCGCATCAACGCGGCCCATCGCGGCGAAGATATCGTGGTTGTCGCGCATGGCGGGCCGATCAAGGCGGCGATCGCGCATGCGCTGGGGCTGGAGGCCGGGGCCGGATTCGCCTTCGCCATCGACAATTGCTCGGTGACGCGGCTCGACCATCTCGCGGGCGAAAGGGAGATCGGCTGGCGCGTCCCGATGATCAACCAGCAGCCCTGGATCGCCGATCCTTCGCACGCGAGGATGCACCAGCCTGCCGGTCCGGAGATCGGCACACCGACCAAGCTCGCCTGACCTAACCTCGATAACCGCATCAATCATCAATAACGGGAGAAACGCATGACCTTGTTCGACATGACCGGGAAAGTCGCCATCATCACCGGCTCGACGCGCGGCATCGGCCGCGCTATCGCGGAGCGCATGGCCGAGCACGGCGCGCGGGTGGTGGTGTCATCGCGCAAGCAGGATGTCTGCGATCAGGTCGCCAAGGAGATCAACGACACATACGGCAAGGGCCGGGCGCTTGCGATCGCGGCCAATATTTCGTCGAAAGAAGACCTGCAAAATCTCGTCGATGAAACCAACGCCGCGTTTGGCAAGATCGACGTGCTGGTATGCAACGCCGCTTCAAATCCGTATTATGGGCCGCTCGCCGGAATCTCCGACGACCAGTTCCGCAAGATTCTCGACAACAACATCGTCGCCAACAACTGGCTCATCAGCATGGTGGCGCCGCAGATGATCGAGCGCAAGGATGGCGCGATCACCATCGTGTCGTCGATCGGCGGCCTGAAGGGGTCCACCATCATCGGCGCCTACTGCATCTCGAAGGCCGCCGACATGCAGCTCGCGCGCAATCTCGCCTGCGAATACGGCCCACACAATATCCGTGTCAACTGCATCGCGCCGGGCCTGATCAAGACCGACTTCGCCAAGGCGCTGTGGGACAATCCGGAGAACCTCAAGGCATCCACGTCGCGCGCGCCGCTTGGCCGCATCGGCATTCCGGACGAGATCGCGGGCGCGGCGGTGTTCCTCAGCTCGGCCGCGGGAAACTTCATGACCGGCCAGACGATGGTGATCGACGGCGGAGTAACCGCGAGCTGAGTCACTATTGTACTTGATCCGGGCATCCCGCCTGGAGGTGCATAGCGTCGCTGATCGTCATGCGCAGGCGACTTTCCGCGCATGACGGAGAAATATCCGCAGGGGACGCGGGTAGGATTAGGTCTACTCGACCGCCGCGTAAACGAGGCTGCGGATCAGCGTGCGGAAATACTCGCGCTGTCCCGGCCCCTGCGACAGGAAGATCGCAAACAGCTCTTCTTTCGGATCGATCCAGAAGAACGTGCCGGCGACGCCGCTCCAGTAGAACTGGCCGGCGGAGCCCGCGATCGGGGCCAGCCCTTCATGGGTGCGGACGCAGAAGCCGAGGCCGAAACTGTGTCCGGCGGGCAGCATGGTGCCGTTGATCGTAACCGACGCGGAGAGATGATCGGACGCCATGAAGCCCAGCGTCTTGCGCCCGATGATGCGCTCGCCGTCCAGCGTGCCGCCGTTCACCAGCATCTGGCAGAAGCGCGCATAATCCATCGCGGTGGAGACGAGGCCGCCGCCGCCGGATTCCATCTTGGGCTGCTCCAGCGGATCGAACAGCCGCACCGGCTCGCCGCTCCATGGGTCGTTCGCGAAGGGCTCGGCGATGCGCGCTCGCTTGGCGCCGCCGGTCGAGAAGGCGGTTTCCGTCATCCGCAGCGGCGCGAGAATCCGCTCGGTGAGCAGGGCGCCAAGCGTTCTGCCTGTCACCACTTCGACGACGCGGCCGAGAATATCGGTGGAGCGGCTGTAATTCCATTCGCGGCCGGGCTGGCAGATCAGCGGCATGCCGGCGATGAGCCGCGCGTGTTCGGCATTGTCGATGTCGCGGCTGAAAACCTTGCGGCTATTGTACATCCGCTGCACGATGCCATCGCCGGCGATTTCGTAGGTGATGCCGGAGGTGTGGCGCAGCAGATCCTGAATGGTGATCGGCCGCTCCGGCAGCGCCATTTCGAGCCGGCCGTTGCGCTCGATACCGACCTTCTGCACGGCGAATTCGGGAATGTATTTCTCGAGCGGATCGCTGAGCAGAATGTCGCCGTCTTCGACGAGCTGCATGATCGCGATCGAGACGATGGGCTTCGTCATCGAGAAGATGCGGAAGATTGAATCGACGGTCATCGGCGCGTCGCCGACCGGATTCTGCCGCCCCAGCGCCTCGTACCACGCGATCTGGCCGCGGCGCGCCACCATCGTCACCACGCCGGGGATGGTTCCCTTGTCGATGTCGCGTTGGAAGGCGTCCGACATGCGCGAGAGCCGCGATCGCGACAGGCCGACGGATTCGGGTCTGGCCTGCGGCAAAGCGGGCGTTTGCGCCGGCATCGCCGGCCTCGATGACAGGGTGGTTGGCGCGGTCATGTCTGCTCCCGGATTGTTCTTGTTGCGCGCGGCGGATCGGCGCGCCTTGCGGGCGCGGCGTGCGGGGCAGCTTGGACCAGAATTTGGGCCTTGAACAGAGCCGCTATCCGCAGTAACCACCGCCGGTTTAAAGCCGCACGGATGGGCCGGCGGGCGAGGATGGATCGACTATGGCTAAAGAGAAGTTTGAGCGCACGAAGCCCCACTGCAACATTGGGACGATTGGTCACGTTGACCATGGCAAGACGTCTTTGACGGCGGCGATCACGAAGGTTCTGGCGGAAGCGGGCGGCGCGACGTTCTCGGCGTATGACCAGATCGACAAGGCGCCGGAAGAGAAGGCGCGCGGCATCACGATTTCGACGTCGCATGTCGAGTATCAGACGGCGAACCGGCACTATGCCCACGTCGACTGCCCGGGCCACGCCGACTATGTGAAGAACATGATCACCGGCGCGGCGCAGATGGACGGCGCGATCCTGGTGGTGTCGGCGGCCGACGGCCCGA
>JBEBWH010000266.1:0-4887 GCA_040392305.1 Bradyrhizobium sp.
CTAACGCTCGGCGCGCTGACGTTGAAACTATCGGGATACTATCTGCCTCTGGGGACCATGTGCTGGGGAGTCAGCCTCTACTATATCTTTGGAAGCCTTGATATTTTAGGTGCGCAAGAGGGCCTTTCGGGCATCCCGCCAATCTCTGTTGGCGCATTCGATCTCGATACTAATCGAAAGTGCTACTATCTCATTTGGGCAACTCTCCTTCTATTAATGTTGCTCACTACCAACATCATAAAGTCTAGAATCGGACGGGCGCTTTTGTGCCTCAAGACTTCCGAAGATACGGCAAGGAGCTTCGGGATTCCTGTCTTTAGAATGAAGCTTGTTGCATTCTTGTACGCGGCTTTGTTGGGGGCGGTATCTGGTTGGCTGTACGCACACCTGCTCAGGTTCGTCGATCCCAGTCCTTTCAGCATCGTGATTGGAATGGAATATGTCTTCATCGTTGTGATTGGCGGATCCGGGCAGGTCTGGGGCGCACTCGTTGGCGCCGCTGTGATAACGCTGCTACGCGACCTACTTCAGCGAGCCGTACCACTGTTTATGGAGCAGACTGGTAATTTTGAGATCATCGCGTTTGGAGCGCTAGCAATCGTTCTGTTGCAGATTGCCCGCGATCGCGGCGTAAGCGGCATCTTCTCATGGTTGGGAGGAACCAAATCCGAGGACGTGCCCAAAACAGCGACAAATCTGCCGCAGAAGATATACAGCTATGTAACGGACGTTGTTGATGTGAAGGGCGTCAGCAAGAGATTTGGTGGGCTTCTCGCGCTTAAAGACGTGTCCTTCAGGGTTGGGCCCGCAGAAATCGTTGCGGTTATCGGACCGAATGGTGCAGGAAAGACGACGTTGTTCAACCTAATTTCTGGTGCGTTTAGGCCTCAGGGTGGAATAATCGAGGCATGCGGGCAACGGATCGACAAAATTCCCTTATGGAAAATAGTCTCTAAAGGTCTGGCGCGAACATATCAGCATGTACATCTTGTTCCCGAGCTGACGGTGCTTGAGAATGTGATGATAGGAGCGCACAGCAGAACTAGGCGGGGAATGCTGGCTGCGGGATTTGGGCTGATGCAAAGCGAAGAGGAGACGATGCGATGGGAAGCTTATCAGCAACTCGTCAAATTGAAACTGGATTCGTTCTGGAACCAGCCAGCTACATCGCTGGCGCTCGGTCAGCAGCGATTAGTGGAGATAGCGCGGGCCCTGGCTGCGAATCCGAGACTCGTTCTTCTGGATGAACCCGCGGCCGGCTTGCGCTATGGAGAGAAGCAAATCCTCGCGCGGCTCCTTCAGAAGCTGAAACAGGATGGGATCAGCGTCCTGTTGGTGGAGCATGATATGGCTTTTGTTATGGACGTGGCGGACCGGATCGTTGTTATGAATTTTGGGGAAAAGCTTACGGAGGGGAAGCCAGCGGAAGTGCGCGCTGATCCAGAGGTGCGCGCGGCCTATCTCGGGGGTACGGCTACATGAGCGCGTTTCTGGAGGTAAAGGGGCTACAAAGCGGATATGGTAAGAGTGAAGTATTCCGAGATTTGTCGCTATCGCTTGCTCCGGGTGGCGCTGCCGCGATCATAGGACCTAATGGCGCGGGTAAGTCAACATTACTCAACGCGTTGATTGGGCTTCAGCCTAGTTGCGGAGAGATATGGTTTAGGGGTGATAGGGTAGACCACCTCTCCGCGGAGGAAAGGCTTGAGCGCGGTTTGTGTTTGATATCGGAGCGGAGGGAGCTATTCGCGGAAATGTCGGTCGGCGACAACCTGCTATTAGGGGCCTATTGCCGCCGTAGTAACGGAATGCGTAAGATCAAGAGCGCGATGGAAGCGGTCTTGGACCAGTTCCCGAGGTTACGTGAGCGCAGACATCAATTGGCTGGCACGCTCTCCGGCGGTGAGCGACAGATGCTTGCCGTGGGACGCGCGTTGCTCGCGGAGCCGACCCTCCTGATGATGGACGAGCCGAGTCTCGGACTTGCGCCGCTAATTGTCGAAGAAATGTTTCGGCACATCGCGCGATTGCAATGCGCGGGCATGGCACTATTAGTAGTTGAGCAGAATGCCCATGTAGCCCTTAACGCTGTCGATTACGGCTATGTTTTGGAAGGTGGCTCGATTGTTCTTGAAGGAAGCAGCGCCGAACTGATAGCGCATCCTCGTTTGGAAGACGCATACCTGGGAACTTCCAATAAGGAAGGACAGTTGAGTGATGAGCCGCAAGCGACCGGGAGTGTATGGTCGATATCAGGCTGAGCGGTGTCATCGATCTTTTGGTAGGTTTGCGCTCTGCGATTTCGAAATGCGTTTTCCGTCAGGAGTACGGTATTTTTTCATGGGAGCCGAGGGGGGGGGCGAAGAGAAGGTCAAGATAATGAGTTACGGCAGCCTCCGCATCGTTTGGATCGACCGGGGTGGGATCGGTCGCCCATCCGACGGTGAAGCCCTCGATCAATTGAGAGAACGTCAACGCCGTGAGTTCTTCCGAAATCACCATCCCGCGATCGGTAGCAGCTCGCTTCATTAGCCTCGCGATGCCAATTCGGTAGTCCGACCACAGATCACGGTATACGGCGCCTAGCTGAGGAGACCAATGGCCGACGCCCACGAGTGCCGCCCATACCGAAGCATTTTCGCGTGTAAAGTTGGGAGGGGAGAAGCTCGCCTTGACTACCGCGTACAGCCGGGCGAGCGCATCATCCCCAGCCGATCTAACAGCACGCTGGGTTGTCTCAGCAAATCCAGCTGTCATATATTGAATGGCTGCAAGAAGGAGATCATCTTTTCCTTTGAAGTAATGACCGATCAAGCCTCTTGAATACCCTGCTTTTTCGCAAATGGATGCGACAGTAATCGCGCC
Organism: Bradyrhizobium sp.; assembly: GCA_040392305.1. Lineage (GTDB taxonomy): Bacteria > Pseudomonadota > Alphaproteobacteria > Rhizobiales > Xanthobacteraceae > PRO6. The sequence continues at coordinate 2,866 of JBEBWH010000266.1, forward strand.
ATACCCCTGCTCTGCGATCGCCTCGATCGCAGCTTTCTTCAAACGGTCTTTGCGAGCCTCAGCTATCCGTGATGGCCGCCGAGGCTTGCGATGAATCCGCCCACTTGCGTCCAGATCTCCCATTGTTCTTCCTCTTCCAGGTCCGATCGCTTGATGCGGACCCATTCCAAGACAGGGGATCAGAAAGGCCGCCCCGCGCGGTCCATTGCATAGTCCGTTCCACCATTCCTGTAAATCCCGTCGCTTTACTGGGCTGCGATGAGTCTCCCAAGACTGAAGCGGTCGAGCTGGGAACGGGTGAGGTATCTGTAACGCAAGCTGCAATCTGCGATATCGCAGTCTGCGGTAATTTGATGTTGCGCAAGATGAGTCGCGCATGCTGCAATCATCGATCTTAGCGCGACTGTGCTGTCTGGAGTGATTGACATGAATACCTCCTGTCGGAAGCGTATAACGGAAAATAGAAATCCAGCACACAACCGTTCAGTTTTCGAGAACACAACAAAGGTCCGAGATCCTTGTAATCGTCTTGTCGTTATCCCTTATCAGCTTGATGAGCGACGATCCCATCAATCTCAGTTGAAAGGGTACAAGGGCAATGAAGACCATGTGAGCCGAGATCCATGATCGGCTTCATCTGCCTGAAAACTTGGGCGTCCTTTTTTCAAGAAAAGCGTTGACGCCTTCCTCCTTGTCTGCGGTCGAATAGCAAAGCGCAAATGCCTTGACCTCGGCTTGACAGGCCGATGCCGTATCGGTGTCGACCGCAATATTTAGAGATGATTTCAGTTGGGCGAGTGCGAAAGGTGAGCGATCGGCGAGCTTAAGCACAAGCTTTCGCGCGGCGTCGGCCAGTTCTTCGGGTGGATGGATGGAGGCTACAAGGCCTAGCTCAAGGGCTCTTGACGCTGGTATCGGCTCTCCAGTCATCGTCATCATTCTTGCAACCGATGAGCCTGCAATTTTGGTGAGGCGCACGGTCCCTCCACCGCCTGGTAGAATCCCGAGATTGATCTCGGGAAGCCCGAATTGGGCGGTGGTGGAGGCAACACGAATGTCGCAGGAGAGAGCGATCTCGAAGCCGCCGCCGAGGCAATATCCGTTAATGACTGCGACGACAGGTTTTGGACAGTTGACGAGCGCATCGGTGACGAGCTTGATGCGATCGGCGATCTGCAAGGCATCGGCAGGTGTTGCACCGACGAACTCGGAGATGTCGGCACCGGCAATGAAAGCTCGACTGCCTTGACCCATAAGTCGCAGGACGCGAATCGTCGGTTCCTGCGAGAACTGCGCGATGGCAGCTCGCAACTCCTTCAGAACTGTTGCATTCAAGGCATTCAAGACCTTGGGTCGGCACACCATGATCGTGCCGACGGCGCCGTCGCGCTCGCAAGTCACTAGATTTTCCATGCTCTTCTCCTCAGCTATTTGATCTGATTTCGAATGTGTGCCGTCTCGCTGGCATGTGTCCTACCGTAGAGATGCCGACGCTCATCGACCGGGCATCTGGCTCCATATCGGTGCTACAACGTGCCGTTGCCTCACTCTCTCGGTCGAGGTCATGGCGTTGTTGATAGTCGCTGCCACGTGCCCGCATCTTGGAACAAGACGGCGTGCTTCGTAGCTATTACGTCATGGCGCTGATTGACCAGGCGCGGTCCCAAACGTCGTTGACCGCGGCGCATGAAACGCGGCGCTAATATTCGCGATCGAACGGTCATCGTAAGACGACGTGGCGCTGCGCCCTGCCGATCTAGCTAAGGGGGCCGGTGACGATCAAGGCTTGTTGCTTGTCTCGCGCACCTGCATCAGAATATCTCGAACAAACCAGCCGCGCCCATGCCGCCCCCGACGCACATCGTTACAACGCCGTACTTTGCGCCACGACGTTTGCCTTCGATCAGCAGATGGCCTGTCATGCGCGCACCCGACATGCCATAGGGGTGACCGATCGAGATCGCACCGCCGGAGACATTGAGCCGGTCGTTCGGCAGGCCGAGTTTGTCGCGGATGTAGATC
>JBEBWH010000267.1:0-4875 GCA_040392305.1 Bradyrhizobium sp.
CGGCGGCGGCACGGCGGTCTCCTCGCTCGGTGCGTCGTCGGCTCCGACGACCATCGGCGGCGCCGCCGGCGTCGTCGGCGATGGTGGCGACGTCACGGTGATCAACACCGGCTCGATCGTCATTGCCGGCAACAACTCGGTTGGCGTGTTCGCGCAATCGGTCGGTGGCGGTGGTGGCCTGGTCGAGCCGGGTGGCGGCGCCGCGAGCCTTACGCTGAGCGACGGCGGCAGCGGCGGTGGCGGCATCGTCACCGTGGACAACACGGCCGGGGCGATCATCGTCACCGGCGACAATTCCGTCGCGCTGTATGCGCAGTCGGTCGGCGGCGGTGGCGGCAGCGTGATGGGGCTTGCCGCCGATGCTTCGCTGCAGCGGGGGTCGTTCCTGTTTTCCGGTACGGCCGGCGGCGTCGGCCTCGCCAGCGCCACCGTGATCAATCAGACCGGCGACCTGATTGCGCCCGGCGTCGATTCCATCGGCCTGCTCGCCCAGAGCAGCGCGGCTGACGGCGCCGGCGATATCACGGTGAACATTCTCAACCGCGCGCCGGATGAGATCAGCATGATCAGCGGCGGCAGCGGGCAGGGCGCCGGTGTCGCTATTCTCGATGGCGCCAACACTGCCCTCAACAATGCCGGCATCATCACCAACGTGCTGGGCGCCGATGGCTTTGCCATTCGCGCCGGCAACGGCGACGACCGTGTCGTCAACACCGGCGCGGTGATCGGCTCGGTCGATCTCGGCACCGGCGTCAACGCATTCGACAATGCCGCGGGCGCGATGTTCCTGTCGGGCGCCACGGTCAAGCTCGGCGCCTCCAACCGGCTGACCAATGCCGGGCTGTTGCTGCCGGGCGGCTGGCAGACCGTGATGACCAGCAACGTGACCGGAAACTTCACCCAGACGGCGCAAGGATACTACGGCGTCGATCTCGATCTCGGCGCGGCCACCGTCGACCGGCTCGACATCAGCGGCACGGCGGACGTTTCCGGCAGCCTGTTCGTCAACCTGGCCGATCCGGCGCAGGCGGCTGCGGCTGCGAAGCCGGGCGCGCGCGATCTTGTGATCATGTCGGCCGCCGGTGGCGTCACGCATGCCGATCTGTCGTTCCAGGCTCTCCATACCGCGGTGCTGCAGCAGACCCTCGTCTATCCGAACAGCACGGATATCGCGTTGCGCTATGTGGTCGATTACGCCTCGCCCGGCCTGACCAGCGCCAACCAGCGCGCCCTCGCCGATGCGTTCAACGCCATTCAGGGCGGGCAAGCCTCGCCTGCGTTCGCGCCGCTCGCGGCGGCGCTGTTCTTCCAGCCCGATGCGGCTGCGCTGGGGGCCGCCTATGATGCGCTGTCGGGCGCGGCGACCTCGGGCACGCAGCAGGTCGCCTTCGCGGCCAACGACCAGTTCATGTCGTCCGTCGATGGCCAGATGGCGCTGTGGATGGCGAACGATGATCGCGGTCCGGGCAGCGTCACCTTCCACGACGATCAGGCGATGGGCTATGCGCCGGCCGACCGCGTGCGTGACGCTTATGCGTCGCTCGGTTTGAAGGCGTCAGAAAATTCTCGCGCGGCAGCGGCGCGTCCACGCCCGCCGCGCACCTGGCGCGTCTGGCTCAATGGCTATCGCGGCACCACGCAGGCGCAAGGCGATGCAGCGGTCGGCTCGGTCGCAACCAGGTCGAGCGGGGGCGGGGTCGGCGCCGGCATCGATTATCAGTTGGGGCCGGATGCTCTCGTCGGCGTCGCCACCGGATGGGGCACGTCCAGCTTCAGCGCGGCCGAGCGTTTCACGAGCGGCACTTCGCAAGGCAATCATGTCGCGCTCTACGGTGCGATGCAGTTCGACAAGGCCTATGTCACCGGCATCCTCTCTGCCGGCGTGTTCCAGAACACCACCAGGCGTTTCGTCGGTATCCCCGGCACGCTGCTGGCCTTGCCCGGCGGAGCGGTCGGAATTCCCGGCTTCGGCGAACATCTGAACGGCCGGTTCGATAGCGTCTCGATCGGCGGCCGGTTCGAGGCCGGATATCGGATGTCGGCCGGCGCATGGGAACTGACGCCATTCGCGGCCGCGCAGTTCGATGTGCTGCGCAACGATGCGTATACTGAAACCGTCGGCGCGGGGCCGAGCCAGACCGGGCTTGATTTCAGGGCGCGCACGGTGACGTCGCTGCCGACGTTCGTCGGTGCCCAGCTCAAGACGCAGTTCGATCTCGGCGGCGGCATGACGCTCGCAAGTTCGGTCCGGGCTTCGTGGCGGCACGAATGGTCGACGACGCGCGCGACGGAAAGCGCGTTCAGCGCGGCGCCGGGCTATCTCTTTACCATGCAGGGCGTGCAGCCGTCGCGCGATGCGCTGCGCGTCGATGTGACGGAGAAGCTCAATCTCGATCGGAACGTGTCGCTGTTTGCCAGCTTCAGCGGTGATTTTTCGTCGGCCAGCCAGGGCTATTTCGGAACGGTCGGTCTGATGGCACAGTGGTGAATAGCTTGGCGCCGCGCGGAAGGCGCCTTCATAACGGAAAGACGGGCGAGTGTTTCGATTGATCAGGGTATCGGCAGGGGTGGCGGTTGCGATGAGCATCGCGGTTGCAGTGGGCGTGGCGCAGACCTCGTTGTCTCCGCCGGCATCGGCGCAGCCGCGGCAGCAGGCCCAGGCCGCGCCGGCGAAGCAGGTCGCGACGCCTGCCAAGCCGGCCGCCAGGGCAATGGAAGCGGATGTCACGACGGCGAGCTTCGGGGACTGGCAGATGACCTGCCGCATGACCGATGCCGGCACCGGCCAGCCCGCCCGCCGCATCTGCGAGGTGTTGCAGAGCGTGATCCTGAAGGGGCAGACGGCGCCGTTCGCGCAGCTCGGATTTGGCCGGCTGGAGCCGGATGCGCCGCTGACCTTTACCGCTGTCGTTCCGGTCAATGTCGCGTTTCCCAGCAGCCTCCGGGTCGCCGTCGACGATAACGACAAGCAGCTGCTGGAGGCGGCGTGGACCCGCTGCCTGCCGAGCGGATGCTTTGCCAGCGTCGCCGCAAGCAGCGACATTCTCAAGCGCTGGCGGGCGCAGGACGGCAGCGGATGGCTGATGTTCAAAAGCGGCGCATCGCAGGATTTGCGCGTGCCGATGTCGTTCAAGGGGTTGGGCCGTGCGCTGGACGCGCTGGCCAAAGAGCACTGAAATAGATCCTGCCCCGCGATCGTCGGCAGATGTCTCAAAGGGCCGCGGGCTGAAGCATCCGGTTGTGTCAGCGAATCCTGATGGCGGACCGGTGGCTCACGAGACCGCGCGGTCCCTGACTTCGGTCGGAATATTCGGGAGTGGCCTATGAGGTCGATCACTGCAGCCGCAACATTATTCTTCAGCCTGGCGGCGTGGGCTCAACCGGTTCACGCGCTCGAACCGGTGACGATAACGCCGCTATCGACAACGGCGAAAACGGCGACGGGGCAGCCGATCACGCTGCCCGGAAAAGACGTGCACGTTACCGTTTCGATTTATGAGATTGCGCCCGGCGCGCGCTTGCCGGAGCACAAGCATCCGTTCGCCCGCTATGCTCTGGTTCAGGCCGGATCTCTGGAAGTAACGGAGGTCGAGACCGGCAAGACCACGCTCTACACGACCGGTGACTTCATTGTTGAAATGATCGACCAGTGGCATCGCGCCAGGAATGTCGGCGACAATGCGGTGAAGCTCCTTGTCATCGATCAGGTCGAAGGCGGCGTGGGTAACACCCTGCTTCGCGCCGGCCAGCATTGAAGAAAAGGCCCGGCGCTAAAGCGTTTTCGAGCTAAGCACGCCCCAAATATATCCTCGGGCTTGACCCGAGGGTGGAAACCGGTTCGCGTGAAGAAAACGCGTCAGAACAAAGATAGAGAGCTCCGCTTCTGTTTCCATCAGAAGCGGAAAAGCTCTAGCCACGTTGTTTCAGCATCAAGATCATAACGAGGCTGAGGACGGACAACGCGGCAAGAACGCTTCCTGCGATCGACAATGAATATTGCGGAGTGAAAAGGGTCGCCGCCAGATGCTCCCGCAGAACCCAAAATGAGCGGAGCGATCTTTCCCATCTGAATCGCTGAGAGCACTCCCATGATCAGGAACAGGGCGGCGGTGCTGTGACAGTCGGCGTTCGCCGGGATCGTCGGTTGGAAAGTAAAGGGTGATTATAGTCCGAGCTTCCGGGCGATGGCGCGGAAATCCTGCCACGATTGCCGCTTGGATAGCGGCTGCCGCAGCAGATAGGCGGGATGGAAGGTCGGCAGCGCCGGAATGGCGCGCGTGCCGGTCTGGTATTCGAACCAGCGCCCGCGCGTGCGCACGATGCCTTCCGTCGTCTCCAGCAGCGTCTGCGTCGAGGGCTTGCCGAGACAGACCAGCACATCCGGATCGATCAGTTCGATATGCCGCTTGATGAAAGGCAGGCAGATTTGCGTTTCCTGCGCCGAGGGATCGCGGTTGCCGGGCGGCCGCCAGGGAATGATGTTGGCGATATAGGCGCTGCCGCGATCGAGCCCGATCGCCGCCATCATGCGATCGAGCAGCTGGCCCGAGCGCCCAACGAAAGGCAGGCCGGCGATATCCTCGTCGCGGCCCGGCGCTTCGCCGACGAACATGACGCGCGCCTGCGGATTGCCGTCGGCGAACACCAGCCGCGACGCGGTCGCCTTCAGCGCGCAGCCCTCGAAACGTTCCATCAGCGCCCGCAACTCGTCGAGGGTGGCGGCGGTGCGCGCGGCCTCGCGTGCGGACTGCACAGCGACCTCTGGCGGCGGCGGGGCGACAGCGGTGCGGGCCGCAGGTGCTGCGCCGGGCGCGCCGGTAGGCGTCGGGGCTGCCGCAGCCTGCGGAGCGTCGGCCGCCGCGAGCCGGTCCTCGA
>JBEBWH010000268.1:0-4846 GCA_040392305.1 Bradyrhizobium sp.
CGCGCTGCCGGGCGTGCTGGCGCGCGACGCCGCGCTCGCCGCCAAGGCGACGGTGACAGGCACGCCGATGCGCCCGGCGATCCTCGCCGCCGCCGCCGTCACCTATGCCGCGCCGCAGCCGCCGGGGGCGCTGCGGCTCCTGGTGGTCGGCGGCAGTCAGGGCGCGCGCATCATGGCCGATATCGTGCCGCCCGCGATCGAGCGGCTGGAGCCTGCGCTGTGGCAGCGCCTGGTGCTGGTGCAGCAGGTGCGCGAGGAGGACATCGGCCGGGTGCGGGCGGTCTATGACCGGCTCAAGATCAATGTCGAGCTGGCGCCGTTCTTCGCCGATCTGCCGGCGCGGCTGGCGGCCACCCATCTCGTCGTGTCGCGCTCCGGCGCGGGCACGGTGGCGGAACTCGCCGCGATCGGCCGCCCCTCCATTCTGGTGCCGCTGCCCGGCGCGATCGATCAGGACCAGTTCGCCAATGCCGGCGTGCTGGCCGATGCCGGCGGCGCGATCCGTATTCCGCAGGCGGAGTTCACTCCGGACCGGCTGGCGGCGGAAATGTCCGCGCTGGCGGCGGAACCGGAGCGGCTCGCCGCCATGGTCGGGGCCGCGCGCCGCGTCGGAAAGCTTGACGCGGCCGACCGGCTGGCTGATCTGGTCCTGAAAATCGCCCGGGTCGAGTCGCCCGTTTCCCCTTCTGCCGAGAGCTTCCCATGAGACTGCCGCGCGAAATCGGTTCCATCCACTTCGTCGGCGTCGGCGGCATCGGCATGAGCGGCATCGCCGAGGTGCTGTGCAATCTCGGCTACGACGTACAGGGCTCGGACGCCGCCGACGGCGCCAATGTCGCGCGGCTGCGCGCGCAGGGCATCCGCGTGATGGTCGGCCACAAGCCCGAGAACATCGCGGGCGCCGCCGTGCTGGTGGTGTCCACCGCGATCAAGCGCGACAATCCGGAACTGATGGCGGCGCGGGCGCAGCGCATTCCCGTGGTGCGTCGCGCCGAAATGCTGGCCGAACTGATGCGGCTGAAAAGCTGCGTGGCGATCGCCGGCACCCACGGCAAGACCACCACGACCTCGATGGTGGCGACGCTGCTCGATGCCGGCAATCTCGATCCCACCGTGATCAATGGCGGCATCATCAACGCCTACGGCACCAATGCGCGGCTCGGCGCCGGCGACTGGATGGTGGTCGAGGCCGACGAGAGCGACGGCACGTTCCTCAAGCTGCCGGCCGACATCGCCGTCGTCACCAATGTCGATCCCGAGCATCTCGATCACTTCAAGACCTTCGAGGCGGTGCAGGAGGCGTTCCGCTCCTTCGTCGAGAACGTGCCGTTCTACGGCTTCGCGGTGATGTGCACCGACCATCCGGTGGTGCAGGCGCTGGTCGGCCGCATCGAGGATCGCCGCGTCATCACCTACGGTACCAATCCGCAGGCCGATGTGCGCCTGTCGGGGCTTACCCCGGCCAATGGCGGCTCGCTGTTCAGCGTGGTGTTCCGCGACCGCGGCGGCGACCGCAGCCACGAGATCGCCGACCTGACATTGCCGATGCCGGGCCGGCACAACGCGCTCAACGCCACCGCGGCGATCGCGGTGGCGCATGAACTCGGCCTGTCCGACGACGTCATCCGCAACGCGCTCAAGGCGTTCGGCGGCGTCAAGCGGCGCTTCACCCGCACCGGCGTGTGGAACGGCGTCACCGTGATCGACGACTACGGTCATCACCCGGTGGAGATCGCCGCCGTGCTGCGCGCCGCGCGCGAATCGGCGAAGGGTCGCGTCATCGCCGTGGTGCAGCCGCATCGCTACACCCGGCTGCAATCGCTGTTCGAGGAATTCTGCACCTGCTTCAACGATGCCGACAGCGTCGTCGTCGCCGATGTGTATGCCGCGGGCGAAGCGCCGATCCCCGGCATCGACCGCGATGCGTTCGTGCTTGGTTTGCGCACGCATGGTCACCGCGACGCCATGGCGCTGCCGAACGCGGCCGCGCTCGCGCCGCTGGTGCGCGACATCGCGAAGCCCGGCGATTATGTGGTGTGTCTCGGCGCCGGCAACATCACGCAATGGGCCTATGCGCTGCCCGGCGAATTGCAGGCGCTGGGTTGATGGCGTTTCCCGATCTTGCCTCCGACCTGAAAGCGGCGATGCCCGATCTGCGCGGGCGGCTGTTGCCGAACGAGCCGCTTGCGCCGCTGACCTGGTTTCGCGTCGGCGGTCCGGCGCAACTGTTGTTCACGCCGGCCGACGAGGACGACCTCGCTTATTTCCTGGCGCGGCTGCCGGAGGAGATTCCGGTCTATCCGGTCGGCGTCGGCTCGAACCTGATCATGCGCGACGGCGGCGTGCCGGGCGTCGTCGTCCGCCTGTCGCCGCGCGGTTTCGGGGCGGTGGCGATCGACGGCGACACCGTGCGCGCAGGCGCGGCGGTGCTCGACAAGAAGGTGGCGGAGATCGCCGCCAGCGCCAATATCGCGGGGCTGGAGTTTTACTTCGGCATTCCCGGCACCGTTGGCGGTGCGCTGCGGATGAACGCGGGCGCCAATGGCGGCGAGACCAAGGACGTGCTGATCGAGGCTTCCGCCATCACCCGGCGCGGCGAGAAGCGGGTCTTCACCAATGCCGAGATGGCGTTCACCTATCGCAACAGCGGCGCGCCGGGCGACGTGATTTTCACCTCGGCGCTGTTTCGCGGCCGCATCGGCGCGCCGGACGAGATTCGCGCGCGCATGGATGCGGTGCAGACCCATCGCGAGACGGCGCAGCCGATCCGCGCCAAGACCGGCGGCTCGACCTTCAAGAACCCGCCCGGCCACAGCGCCTGGCGACTGGTCGACGCGGCCGGCTGCCGCGGCCTGCGCGTCGGCGGCGCGCAGGTGTCCGAACTGCACTGCAATTTCCTCATCAACACCGGCGAGGCCACGGCGGCCGATATCGAGACGCTGGGGGAGACCGTGCGCGCCCGCGTCAAGGCGCGCTCGGGCATCGAGCTGCAATGGGAAATCAAGCGCGTTGGCGTGCCGGCGTAATTGCTGGAGCAGAAATGTTGTCGGCCCCCGTGTCCCGCGACGGTCCCGGGTCTGCGGCGCAGCGTTGCACGCCGCACCGCGCCCGGGGACAGGGGTGCCCGACGGCTGGTCTATCGCGGCGTCTCGTCCGGCGGCGTCACGGTGACGCTGAGCGACTGCAGCCGTTCGATCGGCGCGGATGAAATGCGCGAGACGCCGTTGAAGGGGTCTTCCTGCACCGCGACGAGGCCGATCACCACCACCGCGGCGCTGGAATAGAGCACCAGCGCGGTGACGAAGGCGCGGCGCGGATGGCCGAGCTGCACCAGCGCGATGGCGATGAGCGTCATCAGGCCGAGGATCAGCACGCTCGCCCATTTGAAGGTGTTGGTGCGGTCCGCCGCCAGCGCCAGCCGCTCGGTGCGGGCGGTGCCGACGCGCACCGCGGCGTTGATCAGCGCCGCATGCACGGCCTGTCCCGACGTCTGCGCGATGTGCGGATCGCTGATCTCGCGCAGCAGCCGGTCGAAGGCCGCGTCCGTATGCGACGATGCGGTGCGCGCGGCCATCGCCGGCCACTCGTCGTTGAGCACCGAGGTGATGTAGCCCTTCAGCGCGGCGCGGATCGTATGCATGTCGGCGGCGGCGGCGACGCTGAGCGTATGGATGTTGCGCATCTCGCCGGCCTCGACCTGGACGGCGCGGGTGGCGAGGCGGTTGCGTTCGCCGACATCGCTCGACAGGAAGCCGGTCAGCAGTGCGAACAGCACCGCGACGGTGCCGAAAAACGGCGGCGCGAGCCCGCTCAGCGAACGGATATGGATGGTGCGCGGCGAGCGGACCGTCAGCGCGCAGAGCAACGCCACCATGCCGAAATACGTTACGATCAGGGTGGCGAAGATCGCCGGCGGAGACAGTTCGAGCCAGGAGCGAATCATGGAACCGCGCTTGGATGAAATGGCGTGAGGCAGCGTGACGGTGCGCCGACGTTAGCTGACTCGCCGCGCCGCCGCCAAATCGGCACGGCAAATTTGCCCGCGCCGGATTCCATCATGGCGGAAAAGGCCTTAGTGAGTCCGAAACCGGAGAGCCGCCATGATTCGCTTCAATCACGTCGCCGTGCTGTACGGAGGCTGGTCGTCGGAACGCGACGTGTCGCTGCGTTCGGGCGAGGCCTGCGCCAAGGCGCTGGAGCGCCGCGGCTATCGCGTCAGCCGTGTCGATGTCGGCCGCGACGTGGCGCAGGTGCTGGCCGCGCTCGCGCCGGATGCCGCGCTGGTGATGCTGCACGGCCGGCCCGGCGAGGACGGCAGCATTCAGGGCGTGCTGGAGACGCTCGGCATCCCCTACAGCCATTCCGGCGTGCTGGCCTCGGCGCTTGCGATGCAGAAGGATCTCGCCAAGACGGTGATGGCGGCGGCCGGAATCCCCGTGGCCGAGGGCCTGACGCTGCCGCGCGCGGAGGTCGCCAAGGGCCATGTCATGGCACCGCCTTACGTCATCAAACCGGTGGCGGACGGCTCCAGCGTCGGGGTGTTTATCGTCACCGAGGAGCATGCGCATCCGCCGCAGGAGCTGTTCCGCGACGACTGGAGCCACGGCGAACACGTCCTGGTTGAAAAATATGTCGCCGGCAAGGAGCTGACCTGCGCCGTGGTCAAGGACGAGGCGACCGGCGTGATCGAGATCGTGCCGGTGGTCCGGTTCTACGACTACGAGGCAAAGTATTCTCCGGGCGCATCAAAACACATCCTGCCCGCGCCGGTTTTACCATTTGTTTACCAGGAAGTCCGAAGGTTAACGCTGGCGGCGCATCGTGCGCTTGGCTGCCGGGGCGTGAG
>JBEBWH010000269.1:0-4837 GCA_040392305.1 Bradyrhizobium sp.
AGCGATCTCGATCCGCCGAACGGCTACAAGATTTCCGGCGAGGGCGAGGGCGGCGTCGCCGGCTTCGCCAAGGGCGGCGCGGTGGTCGCGCTCGCCGACAAGGACGGCGGCACGCTGTTGACCTATAACGTCGATGCGCAGATCGGCGGCAAGCTCGCCCAGCTCGGCCAGCGCCTCATCAACGGCACCGCGAAGAAGCTCGCCGACGAGTTTTTCGCCAAGTTCGCCGATGCGGTGCAGGGGCCGGCCTGAACCATCGCGCCATGCGCATATGCGCATGCTGACGGGCGCGGCGGCCCGGAACTGACATTCGCGTCTCGCGCGCCACGCATGCATGATGCGAATGTCGAATTCAGCCCGTCGCCGGCGGCCGTTCGGCCCTTGTTTTCGGGCTTGCGGCGCTTGCGGCAATGCCGGAATCGAACGCCGAGCTTGAGGTTGCCGATCGTCCCGCGGGCTCCTAATATGTCGTTGGAACAGTTTTAAAGATCATGCGGGCGGCGTTCTGCCGCCAGCGTTCATTTGCCGAGAGGGCTGATGCCTAAGATTTCGCTGATCGTGAACGGCGATCCCGTCACCGCCAGCATCGACGAGCGCACGCTGCTCGTGCAGTTCCTGCGCGAGAATCTGCGGCTGACCGGCACCCATGTCGGCTGCGACACGTCGCAATGCGGCGCCTGCGTCGTGCATCTCGACGGGCAGGCGGTGAAGGCCTGCACCACGCTCGCGCTGATGGCCGACGGCCGCAGCGTCACCACTATCGAGGGGCTGGCGCGCGACGGCGGGCCGCTGCATCCGATGCAGGAGGCGTTCCGCGAGAATCACGGTCTGCAATGCGGTTTCTGCACGCCCGGCATGATCATGACGGCGGTGGATCTGGTCCGGCGCAAGGGGCATGACCTCAGCGACGAGGTGATCCGCGAAGAGCTCGAAGGCAATCTGTGCCGCTGCACCGGCTACCATAATATCGTGAAGTCGATCGCGGCGGGCGCCAGGGCGATGGCCGGGTCCGGCCGGTCCGAGGCCGCCTGAGGCGCGCGGCGCGACGACACGGCCAAGGAGGCGGCGAAGACGCGTCGCAAGGAAACGTCGATGTACGCATTCAAATATCATCGCCCCGAGACCGTGCGTCAGGCGGCCGGCCTCTTGGCGCGCAACGAGGACGCCAAGCTGATCGCGGGCGGCCAGACGTTGCTGCCGGTGATGAAGCAGCGCCTCGCCGCGCCGCCGCATGTGGTCGATCTCAACACGGTCGCCGCACTCGACGGCATCGAGGTCAAGGGCCGCGCGCTGGTGATCGGCGCGATGACGCGGCATGTCGAGGTCGCGACGTCGGCGACGGTGGCGGAAGCGATCCCGGCGCTGGCGCATCTCGCCTCGCTGATCGGCGACCCGGCGGTGCGCCATCGCGGCACCATCGGCGGCTCGCTCGCCAACAACGATCCGACCGCCGACTATCCGGCGGCGGCGCTGGCGCTCGGCGCGACCATCGTCACCAACAAGCGCAAGCTGAAGGCGGACGAGTTCTTCCAGGGCCTGTTCACCACGGCGCTGGAGGAGGACGAGATCATCACCCGCATCTCCTTCCCGCTGCCGAAGAAGGCGGCCTATGAGAAATTCCGCAACCAGGCCTCGCGCTATGCGCTGGTCGGCGTGTTCGTGGCGCGGCGTCCGTCGGATGTGCGTGTCGCCGTCACCGGCGCGGGCAGCGACGGCGTATTCCGCGTCACCGCCTTCGAGGAGGCGTTGCAGAAGCGTTTTGCGCCGAAGTCGCTCGACGGCCTGAGCGTGTCGCCGGAGGGCCTCAACAGCGACCTGCATGGCAGCGCCGAATATCGCGCCCATCTGATCGGCGTGATGGCGAGGCGGGCGGTCGCGGCGGCGAACCAGCGGGCGTAATCACGGTGCACGGACGGATATCAGCATGACCAGGCCATCGACGTTACCTCAATCCGTCGATGCGACGCTTGAGCTATTGTCCAGCCAGAACTACCTCGCCGAACGTTCGCTCGCGACCGTCACCTATCTCTCGCTGCGCATGAACCGGCCTTTGTTCCTCGAAGGCGAGGCCGGCGTCGGCAAGACCGAAATCGCCAAGGTGCTGGCGCGCGCGCTTGGCCGCAAGCTGATCCGCCTGCAATGCTATGAGGGGCTCGACGTCTCGTCCGCGGTGTATGAGTGGAACAGCGCGGCGCAGATGATCGCCATCCGCGTCGCCGAGGCGGCGGGCGACACCGGGCGCGAGCAGCTCGTGCACGACATCTTCGCCGAGCAGTTCCTCATCAAGCGGCCGCTGTTGCAGGCGCTCGAACCCGACACCGCCGGGCCGCCGGTGCTGCTGATCGACGAACTCGACCGCGCCGACGAGGCGTTCGAGGCGTATCTCCTGGAAATCCTCAGCGACTTTCAGGTGACGATCCCGGAATTCGGCACCGTGCGCGCGCCCGCGCCGCCGATCGTCATCATCACCTCCAACCGCACCCGCGAAATTCACGATGCGCTCAAGCGCCGCTGCCTCTATCACTGGGTCGATTATCCTTCCGCCGAGCGCGAGCTGGCGATCGTGCGCTCGCGCGTGCCCGCGGTCGCCGCGACGCTGTCGGAGCAGGTGGTGCGTTTCGTGCAGGCGCTGCGCGAGCAGGATTTCTACAAGTCGCCGGGCGTCGCCGAGACGATCGACTGGGCGACGGCGCTGACCGCGCTCGACGCGCGCTCGCTGACGCCGCAGGTGGTGGGCGACACCATCGGCGCATTGCTCAAATATCAGGATGACATCACGCGGGTGCAGGGCGACAAGCTCGCCAAAATGGTCAAGGAGGCCGTCGATCCCGTGTTATGAGGCGAGGCATGACTGCTGGTAGTGCATCGCAAACTGCCGATCGGACAGAACCGGGCCGGATCGCCGACAATATCGTCGGCTTCGCCCGCGCGTTGCGTGCCGCCGGGCTGCCCGTCGGGCCGGCCGCCGTGGTCAACGCGCTCAAGGCGCTGCAACTGATCGATATCGGCCGCCGCGACGACGTGTTCACCACGTTGCAGGCGATCTTCGTCAAGCGCCATGAGCATATGCTCATTTTCGCACAGGCGTTCGACCTGTTCTTCCGCGTTGCCGAGGAATGGAAGAACCTGCTCGATTCCATTCCGCTGCCCGACGAGGCGAAGAAGCCGCCGCCGCCGGCCGCGCGCCGCGTGCAGGAAGCCTTCGCCGCGCAGGAGGCGCGCGAGCAGGCGGAAGCGGCCGAGGAGACGGTGCGGCTCTCGGTCTCCGACGCCGAGGTATTGCAGACCAAGGACTTCGCCCAGATGAGCGCCGCCGAGATCGCCGAGGTGACGCTGGCGGTGGCGCAGATGAAACTGCCGCAGGCGGAATTGACGACGCGGCGGTTCCGGCCCGATGCGCGCGGGAACAGGCTCGATCTGCGCCGCACCCTGCGCGGCAGCCTGCGCACCGGCGGCGAGATCGTCGAATTTCACCGCCTCGGCCATATCGACAAGCCGGCGCCGATCGTCGCGCTATTGGATATCTCCGGCTCGATGAGCGAATATACCCGACTGTTCCTGCACTTCCTCCATGCCGTCACCGATGCGCGCAAGCGCGTCTCGGTGTTCCTGTTCGGCACGCGGCTGACCAATGTCACCCGCGCGCTGCGCATGCGTGATCCGGACGAGGCGCTGGCGGCGTGTTCGTCGGCAGTGGAGGACTGGGCCGGCGGCACGCGCATCGCCACCTCGTTGCAGACCTTCAACAAGCTGTGGGCGCGGCGCGTGCTCGGGCAGGGCGCGATCGTGCTGCTGATCTCGGACGGGCTGGAGCGCGAGGCGGACCAGCGGCTCGCCTTCGAGATGGACCGGCTGCATCGCTCCTGCCGCCGCCTGATCTGGCTCAATCCGCTGTTGCGCTATGAGGGGTTCGAACCGAAGGCGCAGGGCATCAAGATGATGCTGCCGCATGTTGACGAATTCCGGACCGTACACAATCTGAAGTCCATCAAGAATTTGATTGAAGCGCTTTCGGCTGCGCCGCCGCCGCGCGGACGCGATGCGGCCCGGCCCGCCGCGTAACAACAGAAAGGGGCAAGACATGCTCAGCACCGATCAGGACATTCTGAAAGCCGCCGAGGACTGGCACAAGGCCGGCCGCGGCGTCGCCCTCGCCACCGTGGTCGAGACCTGGGGCTCGGCCCCGCGCCCGGCCGGCTCAAGCCTCGTCATCAACGACGAGGGCTCGTTTCTCGGCTCCGTCTCCGGCGGCTGCGTCGAAGGCGCGGTGGTGACGGAGGCGCTCGACGTCATCACCTCGGGCGAGCCGAAGCTTCTGGAGTTCGGCGTCGCCGACGAGACCGCGTGGCAGGTCGGGCTGTCGTGCGGCGGCACCATCCGCGTCTTCGTTGAAAAGCTCAGCGACAAGGCTGTGGCATCATGACTCCGGAGACGCTTGCGACCCTCAATGCCGAGCGCGCCGCGCGCCGCCCGGTCATTGTCGTCACCGATATCGGCAATGGCGAACAGCGCCTCGTGAAGGCCGCCGACATCGCGCGCGATCCGTTACGCGATGCGCTCGACAAGCAGATGCGCATGGGCAAGAGCGGCACCATCGAGGCCGGCGGCAAAAAGCTGTTCCTCAACGTGCACGCGCCGGCCGCGCGGCTCGTGATGATCGGCGCGGTGCATATCAGCCAGGCGCTGGCGCCGCTGGCGCGCTCGCTCGACTACGACGTCACCGTGGTCGATCCGCGCACGGCGTTTGCAAGCCCCGAACGCTTTCCCGACATTCCGCTGATTGCGCAGTGGCCGGACGAGGCGCTGCCGCCGCTCGATATCGATCCCTATACCGCGT
>JBEBWH010000270.1:0-4830 GCA_040392305.1 Bradyrhizobium sp.
GCCGCCGCGCGGGATCGGGCAGCAGCTTGGCGGCGTCGCGCACCAGCAGCTTGCGATCGACGCCGGGAATGAAAGAAGGATTGAGAGAGCGTTTACCGGGCATGGCGACACTCCGTCAGCGGCCGGTGATGATGGCGCGCAAACTTTTCGGCACCGCGACCGCGAGCGCGACGTGGATGGCGAGGAAGCCGACGATCGCCGCCATGGCGAAGAAATGCACGTAGCGCGCGGTGTCGTAGCCGCCGAACAGCGCGGTCAGTTCCTGAAGCTGCACCGGCTTCCAGATCGCGAGCCCCGACAGCACGACGACGATGCCCGCGACGATGACGCCGGCATAGAACAGGCGCTGCACCTGATTGTAGGTCGAAAGATCGTGATGCGACAGCGCGCCTGTGAGCGCCGCGGCGGTGTCGCGCACGACGCCGTGCGCGCTGATCGGCAGCAGCTTCCTGCGGAAGCGTCCGGTGACGATGCCAAGCGCGAGATAGGCCAGTCCGTTGACGACCAGCAGCCACATCGCGGCGAAGTGCCAGAGCAGCGCCCCGCCGAGCCAGCCGCCGAGAGTGATCGCTTCCGGGAAGCTGAAGCCGAACAGCGGCGAGGCGTTGTAGATGCGCCAGCCCGACATCACCATGATCACCATCGCCACTGCGTTGATCCAGTGCGTCAGCCGCAGCCACAGTGGGTGGATGGCCGGCTTGCGGATGGCGGCGGACTTTTCGGCGGTGGCGATCAGGTCGGTCATGGTCGTGGTCACGGGCATGGGCCGGCAGGTTGTCTTGCCGTGGTTATACGCCAGTGGCCGCCGGCCGTCCGCACCCGCCGGGTCACGCTTTTGCGAGCCCGCGCCCGCTCTACAGGAAGCTTCTGTTCCAGGTCGGGCTGATCAGCACCTCGTTGACGCAGACATGGCGCGGCATGCCGGCAACGAAGGCGATGGTGCGGCCGAGGTCTTCGGGCTGCAGCATGCGGGCGAGATCCTCGTCGCTGACCGGCACCGGCCGCTGCTTCATGATGTCGGTCGCCACTTCCGCCGGCGAGATGCACGAGGCGCGCAGGCCGTTGCGGAATTCCTCCATGTTGAAGGAATGCGTCAGCGCCACCACCGCATGCTTGACGCTGGTATAGGCCGCACCCGACACCTTGGAGACGAACCGGCCCGCCCATGAGGCGATGTTGATGATGGTGCCGTCCTGCTGCGCCCGCATCGTCGGCAGCACGGCCTGCATGCAGTAGGCGAGGCCGTTGAGATTGATGTCGACGACGCTGTTCCAGCCTTCGACCTCCATGTCGGCCCAGCTGCGCTTGCGCACATTGACGCCGGCGCTGTTGACGAGCAGATCGATGCGGCCGTGACGGCGTGCGATCTCGGCGGCCGCGTCGCGTGCCGCAGCCGCGTCGCGCACGTCGAGCGGCATGATGTCGACGCCGCCGCCCTCGCCCGCGATTTTCGCCGCGACGTCGTCCAGGGCCTCGCGCCGTCGCCCCGAAAGCACCACCTGCCAGCCATCCGCCGCCAGCGCCGCCGCGCCGGCTGCGCCGATGCCGCTGCCGCCGCCCGTCACCCAGGCGACGCGATGGCCGG
Source organism: Bradyrhizobium sp. (assembly GCA_040392305.1). GTDB lineage: Bacteria > Pseudomonadota > Alphaproteobacteria > Rhizobiales > Xanthobacteraceae > PRO6. The sequence continues at coordinate 1,586 of JBEBWH010000270.1, forward strand.
AGCGTGCATTGCTGTTCTGTGCCCTTTGATTCAGGGTCATATCGTTCCTCCCGTTGTAACTGCGCTGACGCGGGTCTAAGTTTTGCCCGGAAAATCGTCCGAACCTGCCCTGCCAGCCTGGAATGTCGCATGAACACAATCACCAACGCCAATCTGTTTTTCCGTCTGCTCGGCGATCTGCGCGAGCCTGCCAGAATCGCCATCGAAACGTCGGACGGACAGACGATCAGCTATGGCGATCTGGTGGCGCGCTCGGGTCGAATGGCGAATTATCTCGTGTCGCGCGGCGTCAAGGTCGGCGACCGCGTCGCGGTGCAGACGGAAAAGTCGGTCGAGGCGCTGGTGCTGTATCTCGCCACGGTGCGAGCCGGCGCGGTCTATCTGCCGCTCAACACCGCCTATACCTCGCATGAACTCGACTATTTCATCGGTGATGCCGAGCCCTCGCTCGTCGTCTGCGACCCGGCCAAGGCCGACGCCATCCGCGCCATCGCGGCCAAGGTCGGCGCCGCCGTCGACACGCTCGACGCCAGCGGCAAGGGCTCGCTCAGCGACGGCGCCGCCGCCATGGCGGCGGAGTTTGCGACGGTGGCGCGCGCCGGCGACGACCTCGCCGCCATCCTCTACACCTCCGGCACCACCGGACGGTCGAAGGGCGCGATGCTGACCCACGACAATCTGATGTCGAATACGCTGACGCTGACCGATTACTGGCGTTTCACCGACAAGGACGTGCTGATCCACGCGCTGCCGATCTACCACACGCACGGCCTGTTCGTGGCCAGCAACATCACGCTGTGCGCCGGCGCCCGCATGATCTTCCTGCCGAAATTCGATGCCGACCGCATCATCGACCTGATGGCGCGGGCCACCGCGCTGATGGGGGTGCCGACCTTCTATACGCGGCTGCTCGACAATCCGCGGCTGACGCGGGAGGCGACCGCGCATATGCGGCTGTTCGTGTCGGGTTCGGCGCCGCTGCTCGCCGAAACCCATCGCGAATGGTCGGCCCGCACCGGTCATGCCGTGCTGGAGCGCTACGGCATGACCGAGACCGGCATGAACACGTCCAACCCCTATGACGGCGACCGCGTGCCGGGCGCGGTCGGCTTTCCGCTGCCGGGCATCGCCGCGCGCGTCACCGATCCGGAGACGGGCAAGGAACTGCCGCGGGACGAGATCGGCATGATCGAGGTCAAGGGCCCGAACGTGTTCAAGGGCTATTGGCGCATGCCGGAAAAGACCGCCTCGGAATTCCGCGAGGACGGCTTCTTCATCACCGGCGATCTCGGCAAGATCGATGCGCGCGGCTATGTCCACATCGTCGGGCGCGGCAAGGATCTGGTCATCACCGGCGGATTCAACGTCTATCCCAAGGAGATCGAAAGCGAGATCGATGCCATGCCGGGCGTGGTCGAATCGGCGGTGATCGGCGTGCCGCACGCCGATTTCGGTGAAGGCGTCACCGCCGTCGTGGTGCCGGAGAAGGACGCCAGCCTCGATGAAGCCGGGGTCATCGGCGCGCTCGACGGCAAGATCGCCAAGTTCAAGGTTCCGAAGCGGGTCTTTTTCGTCGACGAACTGCCGCGCAACACCATGGGCAAGGTGCAGAAAAACATTCTGCGCGACGCCTATGCCGATATCTACCGCAAGGCGTGAGGCGGCGTCGCCCGGTTCCCAAAAAGTGAACGATATTCGACGCTTCGGGTTTCCGGGCCGCCGCAGGGTGATGCGCGGCAGTCAGTTCGTTGAATGCCGCGCGTTTGGCGAAAGGCTGTAAATCGGGCGCAAACGCGCCAAAACAGGCGAATTCGCGAGGGTTGGACCTTAAAGAAATGAACAATAGTTCGTTTTAACAAAAATCCCCGTTGCGTTCATAAGTTTGTGTTCGTAAATAGAACAACTCTATTCGTGGCCTGGAACGACCGCGATCCGTCCATCATCCGGCCTCTTGCCGCCACAACCGTCGAAGTCTGCCATGTCCGCCAGGATCGACCGCCCGCTCTCCCCTCACCTTCAGACCTACCGGATGACGCTGACGATGGCGATGTCCGTCGTGCACCGGGCCACCGGCATCGCGCTGTATTTCGGCACGCTGCTGCTCGCCTGGTGGCTGATCGCGGCGGCCTCCGGCCCGGCCGCCTATGCCCATGTGCAGGGCTTCATGGCGAGCTGGCTCGGCCGCCTGATCGCCTTCGGCTACACCTGGGCGCTGATCCATCATCTCCTCAGCGGCATGCGCTACCTGATCTGGGATCTCGGCCGTGGCTTCGAGCCGCGCGAGCGCGAATGGCTGACCCGCGCGGCGTTGATCGGCTCAATCACGCTCACCATCCTGTTGTGGGTGGCGGCCTTTGCGATGGGAGGCGGACGATGAGCGCCGACACCGGCAAATCACCCTCGATGCGGACCCCGATGGCCCATGTCCGCCGCCTCGGCGCGGCAAAATCCGGCACCTCGGATTTCTGGCGCCAGCGCCTCACGGCCGTCGCCATGGTTCTGCTGATCGTTCCGGTCATCGTCGTCATCATGATGCTGCTCGGCCGCAACCATGCCGGCGCGGCGCAGATTCTCGGCTCTCCCGCCATCGCCATCATCATGCTGCTGTTCATCATCGCCAGCTGCTGGCACATGAAGATCGGCATGCAGGTGGTGATCGAGGACTACGTTCACAGCGAGAATACGAAGCTCGTGCTGATCATGGCCAACACCTTCTTTGCGGTCGTGGTCGCCTTCGCTTCGATCTACGCCATTTTCAAACTGTCATCTGGAGTGTAGCCCATGGCCAGTTCCGGCAATGGCGCGCCCGCCGTCAACGGCCACGCCTATCCGCTTGAGGACCATACCTACGATGTGGTGGTGGTCGGAGCCGGCGGCGCAGGCCTGCGCGCCGTGGTCGGCTGCAGCGAGGCGGGGCTGCGCACCGCCTGCATCACCAAGGTTTTCCCCACCCGCTCGCACACCGTCGCGGCGCAGGGCGGCATTTCGGCGTCGCTCGGCAACATGCACAAGGACGACTGGCGCTGGCATATGTACGACACCGTGAAGGGGTCGGACTGGCTCGGCGATCAGGATTCGATCGAGTACATGGTGCGCCACGCGCCGGCGGCGGTTTATGAGCTCGAGCACTGGGGCGTGCCGTTCTCGCGCACCGAGGAAGGCAAGATCTATCAGCGCCCGTTCGGCGGCATGACCATCGATTACGGCAAGGGCCAGGCGCAGCGCACCTGCGCCGCCGCCGACCG
>JBEBWH010000271.1:0-4816 GCA_040392305.1 Bradyrhizobium sp.
TGGGCGAAAAAGTCATCATCAACATCCGCACCTTCCTCGACGGCCACAAGCCGCCCGACCGCATCCTGCCCAGCATGCTGTGAGGCGATCACGCGCCTAAGCGTGCGCGCCGAGATCGACGATGCCGGGACGATCGCCGTTGAGCGGGTTCGACGGATCACGCTCGTAGGCCAGCGTCTGGAAGCGCATGGCGCGCGCGTCGATCATCAGGAAGCGCCCGACCAGCCCTTCGCCGAAGCCGACGATCTCGCGGATCACCTCCAGCGCCTGCATCGTGCCGAGCACGCCGGCCAGCGCGCCGACGATGCCCGCCGCCTCGCAGGTCGGCACCGTGCCGGGCGGCGGCGGCTCCGGAAACAGGCAGCGATAGGTCGGGTTGAATTCGCCCTGCGCGTTGCGCTCATGCGGCCGCAGCGTGGTCAGCGAGCCGTCGAACACGCCGAGCGCTGCGGCAACCAGCGGCTTCTTGGCGAGAAAGCAGGCGTCGGAAACGAGATAGCGCGTGGCGAAGCTGTCGGAGCCGTCGGCGACGATGTCATACTCGCCGATGAGGTCGAGCGCGTTGGCGGCGGTGATGCGGTGGGCATGGGTCCGCATCGTCACATGCGGATTGAGCGCGCGCACCGTATCGGCGGCGCTGTCCACCTTAAGGCGGTCGATATCGGCGGTGGAATGGATGATCTGGCGCTGCAGATTCGACAGCGACACGATGTCGTCATCGACGACGCCGAGCGTGCCGACGCCCGCGGCGGCAAGATACATCAGCACCGGCGCACCGAGCCCGCCCGCGCCGATCACCAGCACCTTCGCCGCCTTCAGCCGCGCCTGTCCGGGGCCGCCGACCTCGTGCAGCACGATGTGGCGGGCATAGCGTTCGAGTTCGGCAGGGCTGAGCATGGGGCCTCGCGCAATGCGCCGTGAACCGGGCGGCGCTGTCGTGGACCAAGGAGATATGCTAATCCGCAGCCGAGAACCAGTCCGCACCATCGAGCGTTTCATGATCCGCATCGCCGCAGCGCTTGCCCTGATCGCGTTTCTCCCGGCCTCGGCGCTGGCGCAGGTCGCCGCGCCGGCGCGCACCACCGCGCTCGGTCCTGCCGACGTGATCAAGGCGCTGTCCGAGAAAGACCGCGCCGCGCTGCAGTCCGACCTCGCCTGGACCGGGCACTATAACGGCGCCATCGATGGCGAGGTCGGCAACCGCACCATCGCCGCCATCAAGGCCTTTCAGAAGGATCGGGGCGGCAAGCAGACCGGCGTGCTCAATCCGCAGGAGCGCGAGGCATTGACGGCCGCCGCCAAACGGCTGCAGCACAATGTCGGCTGGACCCTCGTCACCGATCCCGCGACCGGCACGCGGCTCGGCCTGCCGCTCAAGCGCACGCCGCGCAAGATCGCCGACGGCGGCCTCACCACCTGGAATTCGCCGCAGGACACCATCCAGATCCAGTTCAGCCACCGCCGCGAGCCGGGCGTCACCACCGCGGCGCTGGCCGAGCGCGCACGACTACAACCGCCCGGCCGCAAGGTGACTTACGCCACCGTGAAGCCGGACTTCTTCGTGCTGACGGGGCAGCAAGGGCTGAAGAAATTTTACCTGCGCGGCCACGTCAAGGGCGATCAGGTCCGCACCCTCACCATCCTTTATGACCAAGCCACCGAAGGCACCATGGAGCCGGTGGTGATCGCGATGTCGAGCGCCTTCAACCCGTTCCCGGCAGGGGTCCCCGTGATCAGGCCGGTCGACTACGCCACCGGCCTCGTCGTCAGCACTGATGGCGCCATTCTGACCACCGCCGAAGCGGTCGCGGGCTGCGCCTCGATCGTGGTGCCGAAGTTCGGCAACGCGGACAAGGTGGCCGAGGACAAGGCCGCCAATCTCGCGCTGCTGCGCCTCTACGGCGCGCGCAACCTGACCCCGCTTGCGCTCGGCGAGGGCGAGACGCGCGCCGGCGCGCTCGACGTCGTCGGCATCGCCGACCCGCAACTGCAGAACGGCGGCGCGACAGTCACCCGCATCAGCACGCAGGCCACCGCATCGGGAAACGGGCTGGCGCTGACGCCGCCGCCCGTGGCCGGCTTCGCCGGCGCACCGGCACTGAGCGGCCGCGCCTTCGCGGGGCTCGCCAGCGGCGGCGTGCTGATCCGCGCCGAGACCGTGCGCGCCTTCCTGACAGCGCAGGGCGTCGTGCCAGCGAGCGGCGCGACCGATCCGCGCGAGGCGGTGACGCGCATCATCTGCGTGCGCAAGTAAGCCGCCGCCTCACCTCTGGCACTTCGCGCACCAGAAGGTCGAACGGCCGTTCTGCGTGAAGCGCCGCACCACGCCGTCGCAGCCGTCGTTCCGGCACGGCTCGCCCTCACGATCGTAGACGCGGAAGGCGTGCTGGAAATAGCCGAGATCGCCGTCGGGCTGGCGGTGGTCGCGCAGCGTCGAACCGCCCGCCGCGATCGCCTCATTGAGCACCGCCTGAATGGCCTCCACCAGCCGCCGCGCGCGATCGGTCGGCAGGCCGCCGCGGGTCGCCAGAACCGAAGCAGGACGCTTAGGCGACAGCCGCGCGCGATGCAGCGCCTCCGCCACATAGATGTTGCCGAGACCGGCGACGATGCGCTGGTCGAGCAGCGCCGCCTTCAGGCTCGTCGTTTTGCCGGCGCAAGCCCGCGCCAGCAGCGCGGCGTCGAACGCATTGCCGAGCGGCTCCGGACCCAGCCCCCTGAACAGCGGCTCGCCGTCGAGCGCGGCGCGGGCGACGATCTTCATGAAGCCGAAGCGGCGCGGATCGTTGTAGGTCACCACCGCGCCGCTCGCCAGCCGCAGCACGACATGGTCGTGGACCCGCTCCTCGTTGCGCGGATGGTGAAACTCGCCGATCGGAACGCTGCCGACGCGGAACGATCCCGACATGCCGAGATGCATGATGAGCACGTCGCTGGAGGCAAGATCGGCCATCAGGAATTTGGCGCGACGCCCCAGCCCGAGGATGCGCTGGCCCGCGAGGCGCGCAATGAAATCCGGCTGAAACGGGAAGCGCAGGTCGGCGCGCCGCAGTTCGACAGCGGCGATATCGGCGCCTTCCATGGCCGGCTGCAGGCCTCGGCGGACGGTTTCGACTTCGGGCAGTTCGGGCATCGTGCAATTCCGATATCAGGGGCGCGCGGCGTGGCATTAACCATGGACGGCGACCGACCGCGGTTCTAGCGCGCCGGAAGCGCCCACGCTATGGTGCGGCGCAAATGACGGACCGGCCGGCGCGGCGCATCCATGGCGCCGCGTGTTGCCTTGTCCGTTGCGGAGACAGACGGCATGGCCCGCCCAGACGACACCACCCATTTCGGCTTCAGGGACGTTCCCCTGGGCGACAAGCAGACGCTGGTGAACGACGTGTTCCACAGCGTCGCGCGGCGCTACGACCTGATGAACGACCTGATGTCGGGCGGCATGCACCGGGTCTGGAAGAGCGCGATGATCACCGCGCTGAACCCGCCGCGCTCCGACGCGCCGTTCGCGCTGCTCGACGTCGCCGGCGGCACCGGCGACATCGCCTTCCGCGCCGCCGGAGCGGCCGGGGCAGGCTTCACCGCCACCGTCTGCGACATCAATCCCGACATGCTGGCGGTCGGGCGCGAACGCGCGCTGGCGCGCCATCTCGAACATCAGGTGTCGTTCGTCGAAGGCAATGCCGAGGCGCTCGCCTTCGCCGACAAGAGCTTCGACGCCTACACGATCGCTTTCGGCATCCGCAACGTGCCGCGCATCGACGCCGCGCTGCGCGAGGCCTATCGCGTGCTGCGGCCGGGCAGTCGCTTTTTGTGCCTCGAATTTTCCAATGTCGACGTGCCGGGCCTCGACAAGCTCTACGACCTGTTCTCGTTCAACGTCATCCCGCCGCTCGGCCGCGCCATCACCGGCGACGCCGAGTCCTACCGCTATCTGGTCGAATCGATCCGCCGCTTCCCGCGCCCGGCCGCGTTCGCCGACATGATCAAGGCGGCAGGGTTCTCCCGCGTCGGCTTTCAGTCCTTCTCCGGCGGCATCGTCGCCCTGCATTCGGGCTGGCGTTTGTGATTTCCGCACTGACTCATGCGGCGCGCCTCACGCGCGCGGCCTATGTGCTGGCCCGCGAGGGCGTGTTCGGCACCGTGGATCCCTCGCCGCTGCCGCCGCCGGCGCAGCTTCTGTTGCGCATGGCGCGGCTGATCGAACGGCGCGGCGCCAAGACCGGCCCACGGCTGTCACGCGCGCTGACGCGGCTCGGCCCGGCCTATCTCAAGCTCGGCCAGTTTCTCGCCACCCGTCCCGACGTTGTCGGCGCGGCGATGGCGCAGGACCTTGAGAGCCTGCAGGACCGCCTGCCGCCGTTTCCGCAAGACGAGGCCGAGGCGGTGATCGCAACCAGCCTCGAACGGCCGCTGCAAGCCGCTTTCGCCAGCCTCGGCCCGCCGGTGGCGGCGGCTTCGATCGCCCAGGTCCATCGCGGTGAAATCGACGCGCATGGCGAGCCGCGCGAAGTCGCGGTCAAGGTGCTGCGGCCGAACGTGGCGGCGCGCTTCCGCCGCGACCTGTCGGATTTCTTCTTCGTCGCGCGCACCGCCGAGAAATATTCGGCGGAGGCGCGGCGGCTGCGGCTCATCGAGATCATCAACACCATGCAGCGCTCGGTGGCGATGGAGATGGACCTGCGGCTGGAGGCGGCGGCGCTCTCCGAGATGGCGGAGAACACCCGCAACGATCCGGATTTCCGGGTGCCGACGGTGGACTGGGACCGCACCAGCCACAGCGTGCTGACGATGGAGTGGATCGACGGCATTCCGC
>JBEBWH010000272.1:0-4806 GCA_040392305.1 Bradyrhizobium sp.
CGAAATTGACGCCCTTGACGACACGGCCGTCCTTGACGTCGAGACAGGGAATGACGCGAACCTTGAACATCACCGCTCCTTACGCTGTCGCGCCGGCGCGGCGGATCAATGCCAGCGCCTCGGCGGGATCGAGACGGCCATCATACAGCGCGCGGCCGGCAATGGCGCCGGCCAGTTTGGCGGCGCGCGGGGTCAGCATCGCCTTGACGTCGTCGAGCGAGGCAAGGCCGCCGGAGGCGATCACCGGAATCGAGATGCTGTCGGCCAGCGCAATGGTGGCGTCGAGGTTGAGACCCTTCAATAGCCCGTCGCGGGCGATGTCGGTGAAGATGATAGCGGCGACGCCGGCATCCTCGAAGCGGCGCGCGATATCGAGCGCGGTGACTTCGGAGGTTTCCGCCCAGCCCTCCACCGCGACCTTGCCGTCGCGCGCGTCGAGGCCGACGGCGACGCGGTCCGGAAACCGTTTCGCCGCCGCCTTCACCAGTTCGGGGTCACGCACCGCGGCGGTGCCGATGATGACGCGGGCGACGCCCTTGGCGAGCCAGCCTTCGATGGTCGCGAGATCACGGATGCCGCCGCCGAGCTGCACCGGCAGATCGACCGCCGCGAGCATGCTCTCGACCGCGCCCGCATTGACCGGACGACCGGCGAAAGCGCCATCGAGATCGACGACGTGGAGATAGGTAAAGCCCTGCGCGGCGAAGCTGCGCGCCTGCGCCGCCGGATCGAGGTTGAACACGGTGGCGCGGGCCATGTCGCCCTGTTCGAGACGGACGCACTGGCCGCCCTTGAGATCGATTGCGGGAAAAAGGATCACGGTTTCCACTTGAGAAAGTTGGCGATCAGAGCAAGCCCGAAACGCTGGCTCTTCTCGGGATGAAACTGGGTGCCGATCATGGTGTCTTTCGCCACCACCGCCGTGATCGGGCCGCCATATTCGGCGCGCGCCACGACATCGGCCTCGTTTGCCGCATTGAGCTGATAGGAATGCACGAAATAGGCATGGCGGCCGTCGTCGCCGAGCGGCAAGCGTTGCAGCACGGCATGCTCGCGCACAGGCTCCAGCGTGTTCCAGCCCATATGCGGAATCTTCAGGCGCTCGTCGCGCGGCGCGATCTTCTCGACATCGCCCTTGATCCAGTCGAGACCGGGCGTGGTGACATATTCCTTGCCCTGCGTCGCCATCAGCTGCATGCCGACACAGATGCCGAAGAAGGGCCGCGCCTTGTCGCGCACCGCCTCGGTCATCGCCTCGACCATGCCGTCGAGCGCATCGAGGCCCCTGCGGCAATCGGCGAAGGCGCCGACGCCCGGCAGCACAATGCGGTCGGCGCGGAACACCACGTCCGGATCGCGCGTCACCACCACTTGCGCCAGCTCCTGCGACCCGCGCGCGGCGCGCTCGAACGCCTTGGCGGCCGAGTGCAAATTGCCGGAGCCGTAGTCGATAATCGCAATCGTCACCGCATCGCCCCCGGATCCGGAAACAGCCCCAGCACGCTGTTCGCGGGCGGGCCGTGACGGCGCGGCTCGGACGGCCGCAGCGGCGGCGGCGCGCCGCGATCGACGCTGGCGGGATCGGTTTCCAGATCGCGCCGGCCGCTCCAATGCGCGAAGAAGCGCCGCTCGGCCGCCTCCTCGTTGCTGGCGGCGACCATGCCGACCTGCCGCCAGCGGCCGCGCGAGAGCGTCCAGCGGCGCAGCGTGGAGGCCTCGAAGCCCATCAGCAGCGCGATCAGCAGCATGACCACAACGATGCTGCCGGCGCCGATGCCGACCGTCGTCAGCGTGACATCGAGCGCCACCGTGAAGACGACATAGCCGAGCGTGGCGATCCAAAGCCCGTGCCAGAGCAGCCACGGCAGGCTCAGCACCATCGCCCAGAAATGAAAGCCGTCACGGACGAAGACAAAGCGGTCGGGCTCGCGTGGCGTGGTATCGCCGCGGGCCACCCGCGCATGGACGGTATAGATCGCCATCGTCGCTCTCCCGCCGCGCGGCGGCGTCAGCCGCCGAGCTGCCCCTTGGTGGAGGGAATTTCGCCGGCATTGCGCGGGTCGATCGCCAGCGCCACCCGCAGCGCCCGCGCCAGACCCTTGAAGCAGGATTCGGCGATATGGTGGCTGTTGTCGCCATACAGCGTCTCGACATGCAGCGTGACGCCGGCATTCATCGCAAACGCCTGAAACCACTCGCGCACCAGCTCGGTGTCGAATTCGCCGATCTTCTGGCGCGGAAAGGCGGCCTTGAACACCAGCACCGGCCGGCCGGAAACATCCAGCGCGACGCGCGTCAGCGTCTCGTCCATCGGCATATAGAGGCTCGCATAGCGGGTGATGCCCGCCATGTCGCCGAGCGCCTTGCGCACCGCCTGGCCGAGCGCGATGCCGACATCCTCGGTGGTGTGGTGAAAATCGACATGCAGGTCGCCGTCCGCCCGCACGGTGAGGTCAATGCGGGAATGGCGCGCCAGCAGGTCCAGCATATGGTCGAAAAAGCCGACGCCGGTCTTGACGTCCGCCTTGCCGGTGCCATCGAGATCGACGCTGACCTCGACTCCGGTTTCGCTGGTTTTCCGCTTGATCGTGGCGGCGCGCATGGCCTGAACTCCTTCAGAATTCGCGCCTTTTAACAGGATGGTGCGGCCTTCGCTACCGCGAGATGGGCCATTTTGCCGCGACCCGCCGGCATGGTGACCAAATCCGGCCGATTGCGCGAGGGAGCGCGAATGCCTAGATCAGGGCCGCGACAGGATTCATTTCATGCAAAATTCCCCCTTCGGTGCGCCGCCCGTCTGGCACGGCACCACTATTTTGACCGTCCGCAAGGGCGGAAAGGTCGTGATCGGCGGCGACGGCCAGGTTTCGATCGGCCAGACTGTCATCAAATCCAACGCCAAAAAGGTCCGCAGGCTCGGCAAGGGCGACGTCATCGGCGGCTTCGCCGGGGCGACCGCCGACGCCTTCACGCTGTTCGAGCGGCTCGAAGCCAAGCTGGAGCAGTATCCGGGCCAGCTCACCCGCGCCGCGGTCGAGCTGGCCAAGGACTGGCGCACCGACCGCTATCTGCGGCGGCTGGAGGCGATGATGATCGTCGCCGACCGCGAGGTGTCGCTGGTCTTGACCGGCACCGGCGACGTGCTGGAACCCGAGGCCGGCGTGATGGCGATCGGCTCCGGCGGCAACTATGCGCTGGCGGCGGCCCGCGCGCTGGCCGACAGCGACCACGACGCCGAGACCATCGTGCGCCGCGGCCTCGATATCGCCGCCGACATCTGCGTCTACACCAACCGCAACGTCACCATCGAGACGCTGGACAGCACCCCCGCATCATGACCGACTTCTCCCCCCGCGAAATCGTTTCCGAACTCGACCGCTTCATCGTCGGCCAGGCCGACGCCAAGCGGGCGGTCGCCATCGCTTTGCGCAACCGCTGGCGGCGGTTGCAGCTCGACGCGACCTTGCGCGACGAGGTGCTGCCCAAGAACATCCTGATGATCGGCCCGACCGGCGTCGGCAAGACCGAGATTGCGCGGCGGCTGGCGCGGCTCGCCGGCGCGCCGTTCCTCAAGGTCGAGGCCACCAAATTCACCGAGGTCGGCTATGTCGGCCGCGACGTCGAGCAGATCGTGCGCGACCTCGTGGAGGTCGCCATCGCCCAGACCCGCGAGCGCAAGCGCAAGGACGTGCGGGCGCGCGCCCAGATCGCCGCGGAGGAGCGTGTGCTCGACGCACTGGTCGGTGCCAACGCCAGCGCGGCGACGCGCGATTCGTTCCGCCGCAAGTTGCGCGCCGGCGAACTCGACGACAAGGAAATCGAGGTCGAAACCCAGTCGCAGGGCGGCGGCATGCCGATGTTCGAGATTCCCGGCATGCCCGGCGCGCAGATGGGCGCGGTCTCGCTCGGCGATATTTTCGGCAAGCTCGGCGGCAAGACGAAAACGCGCCGCCTCACTGTCGAGGCCTCGCACGAGATCCTCGTCAATGAGGAATCCGACAAGCTGCTCGACACCGAGCAACTGGTGCAGGACGCCATCCACGAGGTCGAGAACAACGGCATCGTGTTTCTCGACGAGGTCGACAAGATCGCGGCGCGCGACGACCGCCGCGGCGGCGATGTCTCGCGCGAGGGCGTGCAGCGCGACCTGCTGCCGCTGATCGAGGGCACCACCGTCTCGACCAAGCACGGCGCGGTGAAGACCGACCACATTCTGTTCATTGCGTCCGGCGCGTTCCACATCGCCAAGCCGTCGGACTTATTGCCGGAACTGCAGGGCCGCCTGCCGATCCGCGTCGAACTTCAGGCGCTCACCCGCGACGATTTCCGCCGCATCCTGACCGAGCCCGAAGCCTCGCTGATCAAGCAGTATGTCGCGCTGATGAAGACTGAAGGCGTCGACCTTCAGATCGCCGACGATGCGATCGACGCGCTCGCCGATGTCGCGGTGGCGGTTAATTCAACGGTGGAGAATATCGGCGCGCGGCGGCTGCAGACGGTGATGGAGCGCGTGCTCGACGAGATTTCGTTCTCGGCGCCGGACCGCAACGGCGAGACCGTCCGCATCGACGCCGCCTATGTGCAGAAGCATGTCGGCGACCTCGCCAGGAACACCGACCTGAGCCGGTTCATTCTGTAGCGAGCGGGATGTCAACGTGTCCCGGACGCAGCGCAGCGTGCAACGCTGCGCTGCAGAGCCGGGACCGTTGCGGAATCAGCGTTTCGCGCGATCCCGTATCAGCGTCGCAGCAGAGTGCCGCGCCGCGTCCGGGATAAAGCAACGACTCTCACCGTCCCCGCCGCACC
>JBEBWH010000273.1:0-4803 GCA_040392305.1 Bradyrhizobium sp.
CGGCCGGGTTGAACCGTTGAGTGCTCCGCGCGAACCGATCCTGAACCTGCCGGCCGCGCTTTCGGCCTATATCGTGGTGCTCGCCGCGGTTCATGTCGTCCGCCTGCTGCTGCCGCCCGATCTCGATCTGTGGATCATCGAGGTCTTCGCCTTCATCCCCAAGCGCTACGATCTCACGCTGCTGCTCGAGCCGCTGCGCGGCGGCGAGGGCGCGAAGGTGTGGACCTTCTTCACCTATTCGCTGCTGCACGCCAATTTCGCCCATCTCGGCGTCAATGTGCTCTGGCTGCTGCCGTTCGGCAGCGCGGTGGCGCGCCGGTTCGGGGCGCTGCGCTTTTTCGCGCTGATGACGGTGACGGCCATCGCCGGCGCGGCGGCGCATCTTGCAACGCACGCGCATGAACTCGCGCCGATGATCGGCGCATCCGCCTCGGTGTCCGGGGCGATGGCGGCGGCGATCCGGTTCGCCTTCCAGCGCGGCAGCTTCCTGTCCTTCACCCGCGGCGTCGATGTCGATGCCGCGGCCTATGTGCCGGCGGTGTCGCTCACGCGCGCGTTGCGCAATCCTCGCGTGCTGGTATTTCTGGCCATCTGGTTCGGCATCAATCTCGTCTTCGGCGTCACCTCGTTCGGCGGCGCGGGATTCGAGGGCCAGACGGTCGCCTGGGAGGCCCATATGGGCGGCTTCCTCGCGGGACTGGTGCTGTTCTCGCTGTTCGACCCGATCCCAAGGGCAAAGCCCGGGGCCGGCGGTCTCGCCGCCGGCGACCGGTTCGACCGCGGCTGAATGCCGCCCGCCGCAGCCTCGCATCCGTAACCGAATTCCGCCATCATGATCGAACCAAATGGTTCCTCGGTCGTTGTTCAATTGTTTGCGAATGGTCCGTCCGCCGGACGTGGTTATCGTGCAGGGAGAGCGACAATGACGGTAAGGGCAATTCTCGATCTCAAGGGCCGCGACGTGGTCAGCGTCCGCCCCGACGTGACCCTGTCGGAAGGGATCAAGACGTTGTCGAAGCGCGGGATCGGCGCGGTGCTGGTGATGGACGATCAGCGGATCGAAGGCATTCTGTCGGAGCGGGACGTGGTCCACGCGCTCAGCGTGCGCGGCGCTGCGGCGCTCGACCTGCCGGTGCATGAGGTGATGACGCGCCGCGTCATCACCTGCCGCAGCCACGATACCGTTGCTGCGATCATGGAAGTGATGACCGAGCAGAAATTCCGTCATCTGCCGGTGGTCGAGGAGGGCAACCTGATCGGCCTCATTTCCATCGGCGACGTGGTCAAGTGGCGGGTCGCCGAATTCGAGGCCGAGCAGGAGGCGCTGCGCGACTACATCAAGACGGCGTAGTCAAGGCGGCATGGCGGCGTCGCCGCAGTCGGCTTCTACCTTCTGTCAGGAAGGGTCGCCGGGCGGCTCGATCGCGCCCGGCGCGAGAATTTCGATGGCTTCCTGAATCGATTCGATGGCGCGCTCGGCGGCGCGTGCGCCATGGGCGATGGTTTCCGCCGCGCGGTGGAAATCGAACCAGCCGGTGCGGCCGACGCGCGGCGAAATCAGGACGTCCGGCGGATCGCCGGCGAGCCGCGCCCGCGTGATGCGGTCCTGCATGATGTTGAAGGCATCGACCATCACCGTGGAAATGCCGGGCCGCGCCGCGGTGCCAAAGAACTCCCGCTTCATCGCGCGTTCGGGCGAGAAGAAGCGGCCGAGGCCACGCTTCTGCGGCGCGGGCTCCAGGTCGAGTTCCGGCGCATCCGGCGGCGTGCCGTAGTCGGCGATGGTGGCGCCGTGACTGGCGATATCCGCCGACACATTGGCGGCGATGACGAGTTCGGCCCCGAGCGCGCGCGCCACCGACGCCGGCACCGGATTGACCAGCGCGCCGTCCACCAGCCAGCGGTCGCCGATCCGCACTGACGCGAAGATGCCGGGCAGGGCGTAGGAGGCGCGCAGCGCATCGACGAGCCGGCCATGAGTGAGCCAGATTTCGTGGCCGGTCTTGATCTCGGTGGCGACGCTGGCGAATTTGACCGGCAGATCCTCGATCCGGATTTCGCCAAGCGAGGCTTCAAGCTGCGCGGCGAGCTTGGCGCCGCCGATGAGGCCGGCGCCGTTGAGGCGGACGTCGAGATAGCTCAGGATGTTGCGCGGCTGCAGTCCGAGCGCCCATTCCTCCAGCCGGTCGAGATGGCCGGCCGCATAGCTGCCGCCGACCACCGCGCCGATCGAGGTGCCCACCACCACATCGGGTTTGATGCCGTTGGCGATCAGCGTGCGCAGGATGCCGATATGGGCGAAGCCGCGCGCCGCTCCGCCGCCAAGCGCAAGCCCGATGATCGGCCTGCGGACCTGGTCGAGGCCGACATTGTCGCTGGCCGTCTTGCTGCGTCCCCTGAGGATATCCAGCACCCGCGTCTCCTGTTCCGGTCAGGCCTGCGGGTGCCAGCGCCGACGCTTGCCACCCGATCAACGACCCGCCGCCCGCAAGGCGCAGCAAAATTATGCCCGGCTGACGATGTCCGGCACTGGAGCGCCGCGTCATGCAAGCGTGCCGTCATCCAATGACGCGATCGCCCCGCGATTGCAAGACCGCCAAGGACAGAAACGGGATTTGCCGGATGAAGGCTTGAATTCGCCGCGTTTTCAGGGAAAAAGCAGCCTCATGAGCGGACGGGATCAAATCGGCGCAAGGTGCTGGCGCGGGCGGACGGCCGTTCGCACGCTGGCGCTGCTCGCCATGCTTGCGGTTCCGCATGGCGCCTCCGCACAGTTGTTCACGGAACAGCCGGCGCCGGTGCCGCCAGAGCCGGTGCCCGGCGCGCCGACGGGCGGCGCCGTCAGCCTTGCGCCGCCGTCGAGCCTGCTGTCGACGCCCGACCTGCCGCCGCAATTGACCCAGCCGCATGCCGTGCCGGGTGCGCCCGCTGTTGCGCTTGCGCCCAATCAGGGCGTGCTGGCGCTGTCCGCCCGCTTCGGCAAGGATTTGCCGCAGATCAATGGCGGCCTGGTCTGGCGCATCTATGCCGACAAGCCCGATCCGAGCGGCGCTTACCGGCTCGTCCGCGAGGAGCGCGGCGCCAATCCGAACATCGCGCTGCCGCCGGGCAACTACGTCATTCATGTCGGGCTCGGGCTTGCGAGCGCGGTGCGCACCGTGGCGCTGCATCACGACGTGCTGCGCGAATCGTTCGATCTCCCGGCCGGCGGCTTGCGTATCGAGGGGCGGGTCGGCACCACCAAGATTCCGCCCAACCAGATTTCGTTCAGCATCTACAAAGGCAGCCAGTTCGATGTCGGCGAGCGCGAGCCGCTGGTGCAGAACGTCGCCGTCGGCGATGTGGTGATGCTGCCGGAGGGCACCTATCACATCATCTCCAACTATGGCGACGCAAACTCGGTGGTGCGCTCCGATATCCGCGTACAGCTCGGCAAGCTGACCGACGTCACCGTGACGCATCGCGCCGCGGTGATCACGCTGAAGCTTGTCGGCGAGAAGGGCGGCGAGGCGCTTGCGAACACCGCGTGGTCGGTGCTGACGCCGGGCGGCGATATCGTCAAGGAATCGATCGGCGCTTTTCCGCACGTCGTGCTGTCGGAAGGCGAGTATCGCGCCATCGCCCGCAATGAAGGCCGCGTCTATGAGCGCACCTTCAACGTCGTCAATGGCGTCGATGGCGACATCGAAGTGGTGACGCGGTAGGGCGCTGTTGAAACTTGCCCAGTCCGGTTTTCGCCCGCGCCGTGTCCCGGGCGTGATGCAGCGTGTAACGCTGCGTCGCAGAACCGGGACCGTCTCAAGCGCTGTCGTTGAAACGGCCCCGGTTCTGCGCGGCGTCACTTCGTGCCGCAGCGCGCCCGGGGCACGGAGCCGTTTTCAGCAACTCGCCAACGCGCGCGATCAGAACCGCGTGACGATATCGGCAAGGTCCGGGCGCGGCCGGTCGTCCGGCTTGTGCGCGGTGCGGCCGATATGCACGAAGCCGGCGATATGCTCTTCCGGCGCAAGGCCGAAACCGTTGAGTACATCGCGATCGAAGGCGAACCAGCCGGTCAGCCAGTTGGTGCCGTAGCCGAGCGCGTTCGCCGCCATGACGATGCTCATGGCGCTTGCGCCGGCGGAGAGCTGCTGCTCCCACGGCGGCACCTTCGGATGCGACTTGAGCGACGACACCACGGCGACGACCAGCGGCGCCTCCGTCAGGCTGTCGCGCGCCTTGTCGATATCCTTCGGCTCGGCGTTTGGATTTTTCTTCGCATAGACGTCCGCGATGATTTCGCCGGCCTTGTTGCGCGCCTCGCCCTCGAACACGATGAAGCGCCACGGCGCGATCTTGCCGTGATCGGGCACGCGCGCGCCGATGGTGAGGATCGTTTCCAGTTCGGCGGCGCTCGGGCCGGGGCCGGTCATGTCGCGCGGCTTCACCGAGCGGCGGGTTTTGAGAAAGTCGAGAACCTCGTTGTTGGTCATGATCCGTCCCATCCTGCGAATACGCCATGCCCATATCCGACGATGGGCATCCGTATTCTTACGCCCCCGGCTGTATCCTTCCCCCTCCCTCCATCCTTTCGCCGCAAGCGAGGGAGGATAGGGAAGGGCAAGCGGTGAGGGGAAGGCAAAGCTATTCCGCGGCTTGCGTCAACTGCGCCCGTTTGACATCCGGCGGTGTTGCTTCATCGACAAGCGCGGCCAGCGCCTCCGCAAGCGGCAGCACGGTCTGGCCCTCGCGGCCGAGCCGACGGATCGACACGGTGTGGGTCTCGGCTTCCTTCTTGCCGACGACGAGCAGCGCCGGGATTTT
>JBEBWH010000274.1:0-4780 GCA_040392305.1 Bradyrhizobium sp.
TTGGCTTCCTGCTCCTGGTCGGCGTGTTCTTCCGGCCGATCGACAAGATCAATTCCATTATCGAGACCTATCCGAAGGGCATCGCCGGCTTCCAGCGATATACCGCCTTCCTCGACACAAGGCCGGATATTGCCGACAGGCCGGACGCACGTTCCGTCGAGCGACTGAACGGCGACATCGACTATCGCGGTGTTCGGTTCGGCTACTCATCCGACAAGCCGGTGTTCGAGGATTTGAACCTTTCCATCCGCGCCGGAGAGACCGTCGCCTTCGTCGGCCCGTCCGGCGCGGGCAAGACGACGATATGCTCGCTGCTGCCGCGCTTCTACGAGGTGACGGGCGGAATGATCAGTATCGACGGCATCGACATCCGCGACATGACGCTGAAGTCGCTGCGCTCGAACATCGGCATCGTGCAGCAGGACGTGTTCCTGTTCGCCGGCACGATCCGCGAGAATATCGCCTACGGCCGCCTCGACGCCACGGAAGCGGAGATCGCCGAGGCTACCCGCCGCGCAAGGCTGGATGGCGTGATCGCATCGCTTCCTGCCGGTCTCGACACGATCATCGGCGAGCGCGGCGTAAAACTGTCGGGCGGGCAGAAGCAGCGTCTGGCCATCGCCCGTATCTTCCTGAAGAACCCGCCGATCCTGATCCTCGACGAAGCGACGTCGGCGCTCGACACCGAGACGGAGCGGGCCATCCAACAATCGCTCGCCGATCTGTCGGAAGGCCGCACCACGCTGGTTATCGCCCATCGGCTCGCGACCATCGCCAATGCCGACCGCATCGTCGTGGTCGCGGATGGCAGGATCGTTGAACACGGAAGCCATACGGAATTGCTGGCCCGCAAGGATGGCCTTTATCGCAGGCTTCATGCCGCGCAGGGCAGCGGTCGTTTCACAATCGCCAACGACCGAAAACCGTCCGACTCGTCACTCGCGGGCGAATAGCAAGGGAGGAAGACCGATGCGCCTGACCCGCCAGTCCGAAATCGCCATTGGTATTCTTGTCGCCTGCGCCCGCTCGCCGATGAGGAAGATCACGACCTTGCAGGCCGCGGAGGCATCGGT
Source organism: Bradyrhizobium sp. (assembly GCA_040392305.1). Taxonomy (GTDB): domain Bacteria; phylum Pseudomonadota; class Alphaproteobacteria; order Rhizobiales; family Xanthobacteraceae; genus PRO6. Next base: position 1,074 of record JBEBWH010000274.1, read on the forward strand.
AACGACAAAGGATCATGCCGCCCAGGTGGTCAATCTACTGGTGCATGAAGGTTTCCTGCGCACTGAGCGCGGTAGGGGCGGCGGTATTGCCCTTGCCGTTCCCGCAACGGAAATCCTTCTCGGCGACGTGCTGCGCCGCATTCAGCCCGATCTCGTGCGCCATGCCGGCCGGGACGATCTTTCCGGGCATAACGTCACCATTCCGGCCTTCGCCGCCATCGTCGGCGCGGCCGAAGCCACCTTCCTGACCTTCATGGACCGATACAGCATCGCCGATCTTATATCCGGCCCGTTGCAACACGCTTCGGTCGGCACGCAGGCGCTCCACCTTCCTTGCTTCGATTGTGGGCTGGTGAAGTCCATTGGCGAGACGGAAGCCGGCCGCTGGCCCTTTGCCATAGAACAGGCGCGTAGATCGTCATTGCCGGTTCAGCGGTGAGCGCTGGCGATGACGGATTTTCCCACCTCAACGACTGAAGGAGGCAGAGAAGGAGTATCCCGGCTGGAACTGGTCCTGTGGGGAACCGCCGGTCTCGTGTCGCTGGCGACCCATGTTGGCGGTGCGGCCTGGGTCATGCGGGAAATGCCGGTCGAGATGGCCGATAGTGCTCCGCCGCCTGCGATCATGGTCGAACTGGCCCCGGAGCCGGAGGCGATCAACACGGAGATGAATGAAATCTCCGATGAGATGGAAAACTCGCTGGAGGTGAACAGTGAGACGATCGAACCCGTCGAACAGCCGGAGGAGATTGTCGAGCAGCCGACCCCGGAGGAAATCCAGCCGGAACAGCCGATAGAGGAAGTTGCCGAAGCCGAGCCGGAGCCGGTGGAAACGCTGGAACCGGAGCCTGAACCCGAACCGGAGACCGATCCGATCGAAGAGCAGATACTGACCGAGCTTGAGAACGTCGAGGTTCCCATTCCTGTCTTCCGGCCGCAACAGGTTGAGGAAAACCCTGTCGAAAAGCCGAGGCCGAAGAAGACGGAACTGGCGAAGAGGCCGGTGCGCAAGAAGCCGGCCCCATCATCGAAGGCTGCGACCGAAGCGGCGGCGCAGGTCACGCAGTCGAACCGCAACGCGGCGAACCAGAGAACGGCAGGCGTGGGCTTCGGCTCCGTCTCGCCCGCCAAGTGGCAATCGCGTCTCATGGCGCATCTGGAGCGGCGCAAGCGCTACCCGTCCGGCGCGCGGTCGAGGAGAGAGCAGGGCACCGCCTATGTCCGCTTCCGCATAGACGATGCCGGTAACGTGCTGTCCGCCAGCCTTGCCCGTTCGTCCGGTTTTCCGGAACTCGACAACGAGGTGGTCGAGATGGTCAGGCGTTCATCGCCGGTTCCCGCTCCGCCGCCCGGTGTCAACAAGACCATTACAGCCCCGGTGCGCTTTACCGTCAGGTGAGCGCACCGGCTCCAAATATCGCATCCGCCACGAAACGAAAGACACGCCCATGCCGTACAAGATCCCAACGTCTTCCATTCTTGCTTCCGTTGTCACGGCTTTTCTGCTTTCGTCCGCACCGTCGTTGGCACAGGAGACGCAGCCCGCTGCCAAGGGCGACCGCGCCCTTGCCGAAACGGCCGTGCAGGACGGCAATAAGTCTGCCGTTTCCCTCCCGAATGGTGCATCCTCGATCAGCGAGACCTATGGCGACTGGACCGTCAATTGCGCCATCGCCGACTACCAGAAGCGCTGCGGCTTCAGCCAGGAACAGGGCAACAGCCAAACCGGCCAGCGCGTCTTCGCCATCGAACTCCAGCCACCGGCGGATGGACAGACCAACGGCCTCCTGCTGCTGCCGTTCGGCCTCAAGCTCGACGATGGCGTGAAGTTGAAGCTGGACGAGCAGAACCTTGGGCAAGGCGCACGTTTCTCGACCTGCGTTCCGGCAGGGTGCCTCGTGCCGGTGTCGTTCCCGACCGTCGCCACCGACGCGATGAAGAAGGGCGAGAAGCTGGTCATCACCGCCACGCGCGATGGCGGCGGTGAGCCACCGGCCTTCACCGTTTCGCTCGCAGGCTTCACCGCCGCGATGAACAGGGTGGCGGAACTGGCGAAATAACAGGAACGACGGGAGGGCGGAACGATTGATCCGGTTTGAAATCAGGCGAAATCCGCGACCGTGCCATCCGCTCTCCGCGGCGGCTTGCTTCGCACGTCTCCAGATTTGAGAGGGTCACGTCCATGCGACCGATCCTCAACTACGTTCAGCTCGTGCAGCTTCGTCAGGCGCTGATCGTCGCGGAGGAAGGCAGCTTCATTCGCGCCGGCAAGCGGCTCAACACGCATTACTCCCATGTGAGCCGGAAGATTCGGGAGCTGGAAGAGTCGGTCGGCATCACGATATTCACCCGCAATGGAAGCGGTGTTACGCCCACGCCTGAAGGCACGGATTTCCTTCGAGGGGTCGGTCGGGTCATCGCCGACCTTGAAAGCGTTCTCAATCTCGCCGATACGGCGCGCAGAGGAGAGACGGGAAGCCTCTCCATCGGTTTCTATGTCTCGATGCTGGATGGGGAACTCTGCGACATCGTTCGCCAGTTCATCCGCGAGCATCCTGACCTGTCCCTGCAATTCCTTGACGCGCCGCGCGCCGAGCTGGCCGTCGCAATGAACAATCACGCCATCGACGTGAAGATTTCTACGTCGCAGGCACGGACCGGCGATTCCAGCATGCCGTTATGGACAGAGGGTATCCTTGCTGCCCTTCGGACCGACCATCCTCTTGCTGCGAAAGAGATCATCGACTGGCAGGATTTCGCGACGGAAACGATCATCCTTCGTCGCCATGAGCCTGGAGTCGAATTGCGCGATCTCCTGCTGTCGAACATTGGCGACGCATCCCGGATGAGCATCGTTCATCAGGACGTGGAACGGGATTCGCTGCTTGGGCTTGTCCGCAAGGGCGATGGGCTTGCCCTTGTCTATGAGACGGACGCTGGAATCGGCCATTCGGAGATCGTCTATCGAGAAATCAGGGGCAAATGCCATTCGGCCCGCGTGCGCTACCACGCGCATTGGCGTTCCGATAACACCAATCCGGCTCTGAAAAGTTTTCTGTGCCTGCTTCGCAACCGCTATGCGTCCGCGACATGCAACGGGCATCGGTAATATTCAGGAGCCGGTCTGCCCAGATCGCTTCGCTTTCCTGAACCCCTTGTCGGTCGCCATGAACCGGGCGACCATCGGCGCGATCAGCTTGCCCGGATCGGGCGGTGAGGCTTCCCCGGCAGCGCGGGCCAAAACCTGGCTGTACGCCTGCAAATCCCGAAACACCTCTGCCTGAAGCTCGACGGTGATCTTGACCGGCTTGTCGTCAGGGATGGCGGAGAGCTTCAACTTCGTCATGTCGGCTCCTTCGACGCGCCGTATGGCTGCATCAGTAAATCGCGCTGAACGATCACGCGGACCGGGAAGCCCGGCCGGATCGTAAGCGTCGGTTGGATGTTGAGCTGTCGGCGCACGATCTGCTGGCCAATGTCGGAAGCGGTATCCTGCGCGCTTTCGCGAATGGCGCGGGCGATCTCGCTTTCATCGTCGATGGAAAGCTGCGTGCCGACACCGAGCAGCGTGGACAGGGCGGCGGCCTTGAACAGTTGCCCCCAATGGTAATCGACGCCATCCTCAAGCCCGGAGAAGCCTTGCGGACCGGTTCCCTGAAGCCGTTCGAGAACGATCGACGTGCCGTCCGGCATGATGAGCCGGTTCC
>JBEBWH010000275.1:0-4754 GCA_040392305.1 Bradyrhizobium sp.
TGCGGCGGCCGACATAGGCCTGTGTCGCCAGCACCCGCAGCGTGTCGTGCGGCAGGCGATGGCGGCCGTAGTCGGTCTCGCGCGCCCAGATCGCGAGGATGACGCTGGCGGGAACGCCATATTGCCGCTCGATGCGGTCAAGCACGCCGGCATGCTGCTGGCGCAATCTGCGGCCATGCGCGGCGAGCCGGGCGATCGCCGTCTCCTTCACGTAGGCGGCCGGCACCTGCACGAATTCCGCCTGCGACGGCGCGGCCGACGGCGGACGCCCCGGCAGCACGAGGTCGGGCAGCTTGTAGTCAGGCTTGAGCCCGCGCGTCTCGGTCTCGAAGGTTGCGCGCGACACACCCGCGGCCTGCGCCTCCGGCCACAGCGAGGCGACGAAACGCGTGAACGCGGCGTCGGCCCGCGCCGGCACGGCGGCCAGCGCCAGCATCAGTCCCGCGCCGCAGACGGTCGCGGCGCGGGGCACCAGCCAGCGTGCCGGGCGCGCCGTCAATGCGCCGCCTTCCGCGCATCCTCGATTGCATCCGCCGATAGGCGATCGACATAGGCGATGCCGATGGCGGAGAGGATGAACACGACATGGATGATGGTCTGCCACATCACGCCGGTCTCGGTGTAGTTCGTGGTCCGTCCCACGTCGCCGAGATTGCCGGCTTCGATGAAGGTGCGCAACAGGTGGATCGAGGAAATGCCGATGATCGCCATCGCCAGCTTGATCTTGAGCACGCTGGCGTTGACGTGGCTCAGCCACTCCGGCTTGTCCGGGTGGCCCTGCAGATTGAGGCGCGACACGAAGGTTTCGTAACCGCCGACGATCACCATGACGAGCAGGTTCGAGATCATCACCACGTCGATCAGCCCGAGCACCACCAGCATGATCTGCTGCTCGGAGAAATTGGTCGCGTGCGAGATCAGGTGCCACAGTTCCTTGAGGAACAGCACCACATAGACGCCCTGAGCAACGATCAGGCCGATATAGAGCGGCAGTTGCAGCCAGCGCGAGGAGAAGATCAGCATCGGCAGCGGACGCAGGGCATGCGCGGCCGCGGGCGGCGGAAGAGGCGTTTCCGGTGTCAGCGACATGGAAGAATGATCTCTGGTTGAATGAAGGTCGTGGAAGATCGACAGAACTCAAACGCGCGCAGGAACGGCGCCGCCGCTCGATGGCGACGGATTTTGCCTGATTCGTGTTGCGCGGACGCGATGTGCGTCGGCGCTCGTGGCAAAATTTCAGCGGATGGCGACGACAAATAGTCGCGGGAACCGGAGCAGCACCTTTCCATCGGGACGCGCCGGATAGGCTTCGGCGATCCGGGCCGTATAGGCGTCGAGGAAGGCTGTGCGCTCGTCGCCGGTCAGGGGATCGATGAAGGGACGCAATCCTGTGCCCTTGACCCATTCGACGATCGCCTGCGGGCCGTCCAGCACATGGTTGTAGACGGTGTGCCAAATATCGACGCGGGCCGAGAGCGGCTGCAGGGCGTCGTAGTAAACCTCCGGCGCGGGCAGCGGATCGCGCACCGCTGCCGCCTGCGCGAGCTTTGCCGCCCATGGCCCGTCGGCCGCGGTGGCGCGCATCAAAGCGTGGCTCGGCTCGTCGAGATTGTCCGGCATCTGCACCGCCAGCACGCCACTGTCGTCGAGCGCGGCGACGAGCCGTTTCAGATGGGCGATGTGATCCGGCACCCACTGGAACACGGCGTTGGCGAACATCACATCGACACCCGGCGGCGGCGACCATTGCGCGAGGTCGGCCTTGGCGAAGGCGACCTGCGGCAGCCGCTCGCCGGCCTGCCGCAGCATGTCGTCGGAGGAATCGACGCCGGTGATCCGCGCCTGCGGCCAGCGCCGCGCCAGCAGCTCGGTCGAGTTGCCCGGCCCGCAGCCGAGATCGACGACATCGCGCGGCGCGGCATAGGGGACCTGCGCCAGCAGATCGCGCGCCGCGCGGGTGCGCTCGCCCTCGAATTTCAGATATTGCTGCGCGGACCAGTCGGACATGGCAACCTCAATCAAAGCCGTAGAATCTTGCGCCCGTCAACTTTCTTATGTATATTGATAACATATACATGATTGGCTTCAACGATATCGTTGGCTTCGACTGGGACGAGGGCAACATCCGGAAAAACGCGGATAAGCACGATGTGCGCCCGGCGGAAGCAGAAAGCGTATTCTTCAACGATCCACTGATCGTCGCTGCCGACGAAAAGCATGGCGGATCCGAACGACGCTTCAATGCGCTTGGGCAGACGACCGACAAGCGCCCGCTGCACGTGACGTTCACCCTGCGGCGGAATGAAACGCTGATCCGCATGATCTCGGCGCGAGACATGAACCGAAAGGAGCGGAAAATCTATGAGCAAGCTTAAGCCCGTTCCCGCCTTTAAGAACGAAGCTGAGGAACGCAGGTTCTGGGAAACGCATGATTCCACCGACTACGTCGATTGGAGCAAGGCGACCCGCGCCCGCTTCCCGAACCTCAAGCCTTCGACGCAGGCGATTTCCATCCGCCTGCCGGTCAGCCTGCTGGAGCAGATCAAGATCGCCGCGAACAAGCGCGACGTGCCCTATCAGTCGCTGATCAAGATGTGGCTGGCGGAGAAGGTGGGGTAGGCTGACTGCCTATGCTCAATGCCACCTTCTCTATCTCATCCTTTAAATCGGTAAATTCCTTTGGCTCGGCAAGCTTTTCGACAGCAGGCAAAGGGATATTCTTCCTCGTCTCTTTCTCCAGCAGGGATTCTGGGACGACATAAAATTTCCACTGCTTCGCATCAAAATGGTCTGCCGAATCCGACGTGTCATCGTGCCAGGCAAACACGAATATTTCGGCGTGCCTCCCTCTATCTGATTTCCATTCGTCATCTTCCTCATAGTACCCACTTACTTCGGCAATTCTGAAAGATGGCGTGGACTTTCTCTTTGTTTTCCACGATTGACGGGCAGCCGATTGCTTCACTTGGAGACGAACGAGCGCTGACCCCACCGTCTTTTCAAAATCCCAACCGCCCCACCCGTCGGAGCAATGAATCCAGCAAGGCCCGAGGGCTTTTGCAATAATCGACTCAACAACCTCGCCTCGGAAATTACTTTGGACAAGCTTGGCACCGAATAACCTCTCTGCCACAGCCTTGTGAATATCATCACAGGATGGAACAGTCGTTTCCATCTTCCCCCTCACCGCGTCAGCTTCTTGTACTTCAGCCGGTGCGGGATGATCGAATCCTGGCCGAGCCGGCGCATCTTGTCCTTCTCGTAATCCTGGAAGTTACCCTCGAACCATTCAACATGGCTGTCGCCCTCGAAGGCGAGGATATGCGTCGCGATGCGGTCGAGGAACCAGCGGTCGTGGCTGATGATCACGGCGCAGCCGGCGAAATCCTCCAGCGCCTCTTCCAGCGCGCGCAGCGTATCGACGTCGAGGTCGTTGGTCGGCTCGTCGAGGAGGAGCACGTTGGCGCCGGACTTCAGCATCTTGGCCAGATGCACGCGGTTGCGCTCGCCGCCCGACAGCGCGCCCACCTTCTTCTGCTGGTCGGCGCCCTTGAAGTTGAAGGCCGAGCAGTAGGCGCGCGAATTGACTTCCTTCTTGCCGAGCAAAATCTGATCGGTGCCGCCGGAGATTTCCTCCCACACCGTCTTGTTGCCGTCGAGCGCGTCGCGCGACTGATCGACATAGCCGAGCTGCACCGTCTCGCCGACGGTGATGGTGCCGGTGTCAGGCTTCTCCTGCCCGGTGATCATGCGGAACAGCGTGGTCTTGCCGGCGCCGTTGGGACCGATGACGCCGACGATGCCGCCCGGCGGCAGCTTGAAGGTCAGGTCGTCGATAAGGAGGCGGTCGCCGAACGACTTCGACAGCCCGTCGAAATCGATGACGTTGGCTCCGAGCCGCTCGGCCACCGGAATGACGATCTGCGCGGTCTGGGCCTGCTTCTCGCTCGCCTTGGCGAGCAGGTCCTCATAGCGCTGGTAGCGCGCCTTGGACTTGGCCTGACGCGCCTTCGGCGAGGCCGCGATCCACTCCTGCTCGCGCGCCAGCGTCTTCTGGTGGGCGGCGTCCTCGCGGCCCTCCTGTTCCAGCCGCTTCTGCTTCTGCACCAGCCACGAGGAGTAGTTGCCCTCGTAGGGAATGCCGCGGCCGCGGTCGAGTTCGAGAATCCAGCCCGTCACGTTGTCGAGGAAGTAGCGGTCGTGGGTGACGATCAAAATCGCGCCGGGATAGTTGCGCAGATGGCCTTCCAGCCACGACACCGACTCGGCGTCGAGATGGTTGGTCGGCTCGTCGAGCAGCAACAGGTCGGGCTGGTCGAGCAGGAGGCGGCACAGCGCGACGCGGCGGCGCTCGCCGCCGGAGAGCTTTGTCACGTCGGCGTCGTCCGGCGGGCAGCGCAGCGCGTCCATCGCCTGATCGACCTTGCTGTCGAGATCCCAGAGGCCCTGCGCCTCGATCTCGTCCTGCAACTTCGTCATCTCGTCGGCGGTCTCGTCGGAATAGTTCATCGCCAGCTCGTTGTAGCGATCGAGGATCGCCTTCTGCTTGGCGACGCCCTCCATGACGTTCTCGCGCACGGTCTTGGTCGCGTCGAGCTGCGGCTCCTGTTCGAGATAGCCGACGCGGGCGCCCTCGGCGACCCAGGCCTCGCCGGAATAGTCCTTGTCGATGCCCGCCATGATCTTGAGGAGCGTCGACTTGCCCGCGCCGTTGACGCCGAGCACGCCGATCTTGGCGTCCGGGTAGAACGACA
>JBEBWH010000276.1:0-4732 GCA_040392305.1 Bradyrhizobium sp.
TAGGTGTAGCCGATGTCGCGCCCTATGATTGCTTCAACGAGCGCTTCGATCAAGCTCGGGAATACCAGCAGCAGGCCCGACAGCACCAGCAGCAGTTCCTCGATGACGGTATTGCGCCGCAGGCCCCAGTACTGGGCCGCCGCGCCGAGCACCAGCAGGCCGAACGAGGTCCGCAGTGTAATCGACACGATGTCGACCCAGCTGCCGCCTTTCGGGATGGCGAGCAGCAGGCCGATGCCCTGCGGATCGAGCACGAAGACGAACGGCACGAGGAAGGCCGGCAGCGTGTATTTCCACGATTGCAGCGTGGTCCGGTACGGATCGCCGCCGGTGATGGCGGCGGCCGCGAACGGCGACAGCGCGGTCGGCGGCGACACCTCCGACAGCACGGCGTAGTAGAAGATGAACATATGCGTGGCGTAGTCGGGCACGCCGAGCTTGATCATGGCCGGTGCGGCCACCACGGCGCAGATGATGTAGGAGGCCGTGACCGGCACCGCGAGGCCGATGATCCACACGATCAGCGCGGTGTAGATCGCGGTGAGCAGCAGGCTGCCGCCGGCATAGTCGATCACGATGGTCGAGAATTTCAGCCCGAGCCCGGTCAGCGTCACGATGCCGACCACGATGCCGGCGCAGGCGCAGGTCGTGGCCGCGCCGAGCACGCTGGTCGAGCCCTCCGCCAGCGCCCGGATCAGCTTGCGGGGCACCAGCGCGGTCTCGCGGCGCAGGAAGCTGAGCGCGAATGTCGTGACGATGGCGTAGAACACCGACAATGCCGGCGAGTAGCCGATCACCATGAAGACGACGACGGCGACGAGCGAGATGAAGTGGAAGCCGTAGCGGCGGGTCATCTCGCCGAGGCTGAGCTCCGGCCGGTAGACGACATTGCGCGCGCCGAAGCGCTGCGAGTCGATCTCGACCATGATGAACAGCGACAGGTAGTAGAGGATGGTCGGGATCGTCGCCATCCAGATCACGTCGAGATAGCTGATCTTGAGAAACTCGGCGATCAGGAAGGCCGCCGCGCCCAGCACCGGCGGCGACAGGATGGCGCCGAGGCCGCCCGCGGCGAGCAGGCCGCCGGCGGCGTTCTTCTCGAAGCCGGCCTTCTTCATCATCGGATAGGCGACGGTGCCGATCATCACCGTGGTGGCGACGCCGGAGCCCGACGGTCCGCCGAGCAGGAACGACGACAGCACCACCGTGCGTCCGGCGCTGTTGGCCTTGCCGCCCATCAGCGCCAGCGAGAAGTCGATGAAGAATTTGCCCGCGCCCGATTGCTGCAGGAATGCGCCGAAAATGCAAAACAGGATGATCAGCGTTGCCGAGACATCGACGGCGACGCCGAAAATGCCTTCGAGCGTGATGAAGAGATGGCCGACCAGCCGCGGCAGGTCGTAACCGCGATGCGTCCAGGGCGCCGGCAGGTAGGGGCCGAGCATCGCGTAGGCGATGAACATCAGCGAAACCACCGGCATGATCGGACCGGTGGTGCGCCGGGTCGCTTCGAGGATCAGCACGATGAAGATCAGGCCGACGATTTCGTCCCACCTGTTCGGCACCGTGGCGCGGTCGGTGAAGTCGTCGCCGCCCCATAGCGCATAGGCGATGGTCGCAAGCGCGAGGATGCCGGGGATGACGTCCCACCAGCGCACGCGATTGCGGAACCGGGCCGCGACGGGGAACAGCAGGAAGCTCAGCATCAGCGTGAACGCGACGTGGATGTAGCGCAGCTCCTGCGTCGGAACGATCGAATAGGCGGCGTAGAGATGAAACAGGCTCATGCTGACCGCGATCACGGTGACGCCGATGCCGGCGAAGCCGATCAATCGGTTGGTCGCGCCCTCTTCGGCCTCGACGAAGGCCTCCGCCTTTTGCAGGGCGTCGTCGGAGACGGCGACGATCTCCTCGTTCGGCGGCGATGTCGGTTCAGCCATGTTTCCCCCGGGTACGTATTTCGTCGTCACCGGACAATTCGTGCCCGGCATTTTTGATTGGGGCGCAATTGATGCCGGATTCGGAGGGGCTGGCAAGTCGTCCGTGCGACAAAATGACCGCCGGATGCATGGGCGGCGGCGCTCATGCGACGGTTGCACGCGGCGAAGCGTTTGATATGCGGCGCAAAATCCGAGCGCAGCGTTCCGTGCGGGCGATGCATGATTGAGAGACGGCGCGTCGCCGGCGCTTCAATTCAGGCGCGCGCGATCAATCGCATGCATGCGGCGTGAACGGCGCGGGAGGCTGGCGAAACCGGGCCGCTACATCGCGCGCCGCGCCTGCGCCACCTTGGTCGCCAGCACCTTGTCGATGCGGCGGCTGTCGAGATCGACCACCTCGAAGCGCCAGCCATAGGCGTCGAAGCTGTCGCCGACTTCGGGCAGCGCGCCGAAATGCTGGAGCATGAAGCCTGCCGCGGTGTGATAGGGCCGCGACAGCGGCAGCGGAATGCCGAGCAGATCGCCGAACTCGTCGGCCGGCATCCAGCCCTCGATCAGGTAGGAGCCGTCATGGCGTCGCGTCGCCGGCTTCTCCGCCGGCCCTTCTTCGGTATGGAAGCCGCCGACGATCGATTCGAGAATGTCGGCGCTGGTGACGAGGCCCTGGAAGCTGCCGTATTCGTCATGCACCAGCCCCATATGCACCGGCGACTCGCGCAGGATCGCGAGCACGTCGCGCGCATCGGCCGATTCCGGAATCACAGGCACTGCGCGGACCAGCTTGCGGATGTCGGACATGTCGCCCGCCAGGCAGGCATCGAGCATGTCCTTGGCCTGCACGACGCCGAGCGCATCGTCGCGATTGCCGTCGAACACCGGCAGGCGCGAATGCGGGCTCGCGACGATGAGGGCGCGGATCGTCTCGGGCGATTCCGCAAGATCGATCAGGTCGACCTCGCGGCGCGGCGTCATCACCGCGCCGACGGGACGGTCGCCGAGCCGCATGACGCCGGCGATCATCTCCTTCTCGCCGGGTTCTAGCACGCCGGCATCCTCCGCCTCGCGCACCAGCGAGCGGATTTCGTCCTCCGTGACCTGATCGGTCGGCTCTCCGCCGTGGCCCAGCGCGCGCAGGATCAGCTTGCCGGAGACGTCGAGCAGCCACACCACGGGCGAGGAGATGCGCGCGAGCCAGGTCATCGCCGGGGCGACCCTGATCGCCACTGTTTCCGGATTGCGCAGCGCGATCTGCTTTGGCACCAGTTCGCCGATGATGAGCGAGGCATAGGTGATGATGCCGACCACGGCGCCGACGCCGAGGGTATCCGCCATGCCCTTGCCGAGCCCCATCTCGATCAGCCACGTGCTGAGCCGCAGGCCGAGCGTGGCGCCCGAGAACGCGCCGGACAAAACGCCGACCAGCGTGATGCCGATCTGCACCGTGGACAGGAATTTGCCGGGGTCAGAAGCCAGTTCCAGCGCGCGGCCGGCGCCGCTGACGCCCTTTTCGGCGAGCCCGGCGAGCCGCGCCGGGCGGGACGAGACGATGGCGAGCTCCGACATCGCGAGCAGGCCATTGAGGACGATCAGGACCGTGACGATCCCGAGTTCAAGCGTGAGCATAATGGCACAGCAGATACCAGATCGCGCGGCCCAACGCGCTGCAGAATTTTCCGGGTGCGACAATTTTTGAAATAGTCGATATTTATCAATGCGCTGTCCCGACGCTCGCGCATTTGGTCGGGATTAATCGTCGCAGCTTAGCCGAAGGATGTAGCGCCACCGGCTTGAATCGCCGGCGCGCCCGGTTCATGCGAAAGTCGTCAAGGGGCGGGTGCACCGCCGACGCCGTGCTGTGATTTTCGCAAGCGCGGCGATAAGCTATGTGTCGGAGGTCTCGCCATGAATATCCATCCCGCCAGCCGCTACCATGAAACCTATGCGCGCTCGATGCAGGACCCGGAAGGGTTCTGGGCCGATGCGGCGCGCGCCATCGACTGGATCGAGCCGGCAAAGAAAGTGTTCGATCCGTCGCAGGGGCTTTATGGCCGCTGGTTCGCAGGCGCCGTGGTCAACACCTGCTACAACGCGCTGGACCGGCATGTTCTGGGCGGCCGCGCCGATCAGTTGGCGCTGATCCACGATTCGCCGATGACGAACAGCGTTTCGACCTTCACCTATGCGCAGATGCTGCACGAGGTGAAGACTTTCGCGGCGATCCTGCAGGATTTCGGCGTCACCAAAGGCGATCGCGTCGTGATCTACATGCCGCTGGTGCCCGAGGCGATGGTGGCGATGCTGGCCTGTGCCCGCATCGGCGCGATCCACTCGGTGGTGTTCGGCGGCTTCGCGGCGAAAGAGTTGGCCACCCGCATCGACGACGCCAAGCCGAAGCTGGTGCTGACGGCAAGCTGCGGCATCGAGCCCGGCCGCATCGTCGCCTACAAGCCGCTGCTCGACGAGGCGATCAAGCTCGCCGCGCACAAGGTCTCGGCCTGCATCGTGCTGCAGCGCCCGCAGCAGACCTGCGATTTCGTCGGCGGCCGCGACCATGACTGGGCCGATTTGCGGGCCAAGGCGATCGCAGCGAAAAAATCGGCCGATTGCGTGCCGGTGCTGGCGACCGATCCGCTCTATATCCTCTATACGTCAGGCACCACCGGCGTACCGAAGGGCGTGGTGCGCGACAATGGCGGTCACCTCGTCGCCATCAACTGGTCGATGTACAATCTCTACGGCGTCAAGCCGGGCGAGGTGTGGTGGTGCGGCTCCGACATCGGCTGGGTGGTCGG
>JBEBWH010000277.1:0-4732 GCA_040392305.1 Bradyrhizobium sp.
GGATTGATGTTGCCGGAGGGCGCGATGCCGATCGTGCCGGTGCAGGCCGGGCCGAGATCGGACAGGATGTCGCCGAACAGGTTGGAGCCGACCACGACGTCGAACCAGTCCGGATGCAGCACGAAATGCGCGGTCAGGATGTCGATGTGGTATTTGTCCCACTTCACGTCCGGATAGCTTGCCGCCATCGCCTCCACGCGCTCGTCCCAATACGGCATGGTGATGGAGATGCCGTTCGACTTCGTCGCCGACGTCAGATGTTTCTTCGGCCGCGAGCGCGCCAGCTCAAAAGCGAATTTCAGCGCGCGGTCGATGCCGGTGCGGGTCATCACCGTTTGCTGGGTGACGAATTCGCGCTCGGTGCCGGCGAACATGCGTCCGCCGACCGACGAATATTCACCCTCGGTGTTCTCGCGCACCACCATGAAGTCGATGTCGCCGGGCTTGCGGCCGGCGAGCGGCGTCGGCACGCCGGGCATCAGCCGCACCGGGCGCAGGTTGATGTATTGATCGAACTCGCGCCGGAACAGGATCAGCGATCCCCACAGCGAGACGTGATCCGGAATTTTCTCCGGCAGCCCGACGGCGCCGAAATAGATCGCGTCATGCGAGCCGATCTGCGCCTTCCAGTCGTCCGGCATCATCTGGCCGTGTTTGGCGTAGTAGTCGTAGGAGGCGAAATCGAAATGGTCGAACTGCAGCTTGATGCGATGGGCCTTCGCCGCCGCTTCAAGCGCGCGCAGACCCTCGGGCACCACCTCCTTGCCGATGCCGTCGCCCGGAATCACCGCGATGCGGTAGGTCTTGCTGCCGTTCTTGTCGTTCATCGCGGATGCTCCCTTGTCGGTCGGTCAGTTCGTTGTCGAACGGATCTGCCGCGGCGTCAGACCCGGCGATCCCTCGGCCCGCGCCTCGGCGTCGCGCACCAGCGCGACGACGTGTTCGGAAAGCGGCGCGCGCAGCCCGTGCTCGTGGGCGAGCCGCACGATCACGCCCTGCAAATGATCGATCTCGGTCTTGCGCCCGCGCTGCAGGTCTTCCCACATCGATGACCGCGCATGCGGGTCGATCTGCAGAATGCGCCCGAGCAGCAGGTGAAACAGTCCGTCGGGCAGCCGCAGCAGACAGGGCGTCACGGCCGGCGGCAATTGCGTCATCGGCACGATGCGGATGCGCGCGGCCTTCATCACCCGCAAAGCCTCGGCCATCTGGTCGGCGAGCAGCTTGCGCCATGCGCGATCGGCGAGCTGCTCGCGCAGCGGAACGCCCGACAGCGCATTGAGCGCGTTGTTGAGGTTGATGATCAGCTTGCCCCACTGAACGCCTGCGATGTCGCGGGTCGTCTGCATCGCGAGCAGCGGCACCGATAGCTGTTCGGCAAGCGCGGTCGGATCGTCCTCCAGCACGATGTCGCCGGACGTGGCGCGGTGATAGCGGCCATCGCCCTGCGCCACGACGTTGAACGGCACCATGCCGCCGAGCACGCGGCGACCCGGCAATTTCGCATGCAGCACCCCGACATTGTCGACGCCGTTCTGGAGGCTGATGACCGGCGTATCCGGCCGCGCGTAGGTGGCAATCAACTCGGCGATGGCGGCGGTGTCGCCGCCTTTCACGGTCACGATAATGACATCGGCCCGCTGCAGGATCGCGGGATCGTCGGACAGCGTCAGCTGCGCCGCCGGAATATGCTCGTCCATGCCTTCATAGCCGGTCAGCCGCAGCCCATGGGCGGCGATGGCGTCGCATGTCCCGCGCCGCGCCAGCAGCGAGACATGGTGGCCTCCCGCGGCAAGGCAGCCGCCGACGAAGCAGCCGATGCTGCCAGCGCCCGCGATGCAGATTGATTTGGATGACGTCATGATGACAATCCGGCGGAGGTTCTGCTCGATAGCAGAACGCCCGTGCGATGGCCATCATGACAGTCAGCACCTTCGCTGATACGGATACGGAACCAAATCGGCTGTGCCGGGTTCTGGGTGAGGTTCGTGGCCGTTGCGCGCTGTTGTCGTCGCTTCCGGCCAAGCTATAGTTGCGGTAGGCGGGGCCTGCGATAGGAGACGACCATGGGTTTGCTCGATATCCTCAATGGCATGCAGAACGGCCCGCGCGGGCCTTCCGGCCCGAGCACCGGCGAGGCCGGCAAGAGCGAAGGCATGTCGCCGATGACGATGGCGATCCTCGCCATCCTCGCCTACAAGGCGGTCAAGCATTTCGGCGGTGGCGGCGAGGCGAGTGCCAAGCCGGCCGGCGGCAGCGTCGCGGTCCCTGAGCCTGCGCCATCGCAAAGCCCATCGGTGCCGACCGGCGGATTGAGCGATCTATTGAAAGGCGGCCTCGGCGGCCTGCTTGCCGGCGGCGCGGCCGGCACCATCCTGAGCGGCGGCCTTGGCGATCTGCTCAAGCAACTGCAGCAGAATGGCCAGGCGGAAGCCGCCGATTCATGGGTCGGCCGGGGCGAGAACAAGGCGATCGCGCCTGACGATCTTGCCACCGCGCTCGGCGCGGACCAGATCAGCGCGCTGACCTCGCGCACCGGCTTGTCGCGCCAGGAGCTGCTGTCGGAGTTGAGCCGGTATCTGCCGGAAGCCGTCGATCAGTTCACGCCCGACGGGCGCGTTCCGTCGGAGCGTGATATCTCGCGCTGGCTGTAAGCTTTGCGGCGACGCCGCAGCCTGGCCGCGGCGTCGCTTCGTCGGTTCTGAAATAAAGGGGTAATCGCATGGGCGGGCTGATCTGGATCATTGTCGTCGGTTTCGTTGCCGGAATCATTGCGCGGCTGATTTCGCCGGGGCCGAACAATCCGAGCGGATTCATCCTGACCACTGTTCTCGGCATTGCCGGTGCGTTCCTCGCGACATTCATCGGGCAGGCGATCGGCCATTACGGCCCCGAACAGGGCGCCGGCTTCATCACCGCGACGATCGGCGCCATCGTCGTGCTGTTCATCTGGAACAGGCTGGTGGCGCGCGGCGTCATCTCGGATTCCAACTCAAGGCAGTAAAGCGGCGTCTGGTCCGAGGCCGATCCTGTCGGCAAGGATGTCGGTGCTGATTGGCTACATCGCGAGATGCAGACCGGCGTCCATCCGCACCAGCTCGCCTGTCATGTGACCCGATCGGGGCGTGGCGAGAAAGCACACCAGTTCGGCTACGTCTTCGGCGCTTGAAGCGGCTTTCAGCGGCACTTTGCTTTTCACCATCTCGCGCACCTGCGCTGCGGCGGCTGCGCCGCGGCCTTTGGTGAACCATGCTGTGTCGATATAGCCGGGACACACCGCGTTGATGCGGATTTTCGGGGCGAGCGCCCGCGCCAGCGCCAATGTCATCGCATTGAGCGCGCCCTTGCTCGCGACATAGGCGACCGACGAGCCGACACCGGTGAGGCCGGCGACGGATGACACGTTGACGACTGCCGAGGCGCGCCCGCTTTTGTCGGCACCGGCTTCCAGCAGGCTGCGCGCGGCGCGGATCATCTGATAGGGGCCGATGCTGTTGATGGCGAACAGGCGCTGGAAGTCGTCGGCCGACAGGCCGTCGAGATCGTCATGCGCCATATGTTTCGTCGTGCCGGCGTTGTTGATGAGCGCATCGAGCCGGCCCCATGGCGCGGCGGCGGCGGCGATATGGCGGCAGTCGTCATCGCGCGACACATCGCCCTGCACGACGATCACCTCCGCGCCGGCTGCGCGGCAGGAATCGGCGACGGCTTCGGCATCCCTGGCGTTCGATGCGTAATTGACGACGAGCCGTGCGCCTTGTTCTGCGAGCTGTTTCGCGGTCGCCGCGCCGAGCCCCGATGATGATCCGGTTACGATCGCGCACAGCCCATCCAGCGACATCACGTTTTCCTTGTTGCTTCGGTTGTTGTCGCGAGCTTATCGGCTGTGTCGCGCGGGACAAGCGGCGAATTCGCTGTTCGCTGCGGGTGGTTTTGCATATCCGTGAAATAACGCGGATGCGTGGTCATGCGTTTACAATGTGTCCGCATGAGCATGGTCGTCCTTGTCTTGTGATCGGCTTTTTCGCATCATGCGTTCGCTTGGTGCGAGGACTAATGTGAGCGACAGCGAAAATATCGTCGTGACGGCTGCGGAGCGGATGTTCGCCGATCTTGCCGATCCGCAAACGATCAATGCCTGCAACGAGCAAACGTGGAAAGCGCCGCTATGGGCGGCGCTGAGCGAGTCCGGGCTGACGCTCGCCTGGGTGCCCGAAGCACAGGGCGGGGCCGGTGCGGATCTGGCCGAAGGGTTTGGTGTGGTCGGCGCGGCGGGACGTTTCGCGCTTGCGGTGCCGCTCGCGGAATCGATGCTGGCGGGCTGGCTGCTGGCGCAAGCGGACATTGCCTCGCCCGATGGCGCGATGACGGTTGCGCCGGCCAATCCGATCGATCGCATCGCGCTTGATGGCGACGGGACATTGAACGGGCGGGCGCGCGGCGTGCCGTTCGCGCGCGAGGCCGGACATATCGCGGTTGTCGCGGATAGCGCCGCGGGAGCGGTCGTCGCGCTCGCTGCGGCCGCCGATTGCCGGATCGTGCCGGGCGAGAGCCTGGCCGGCGATCCGTCGGATGCGGTGATTTTTGATCATGTCAAACCTGTGGCAGTCATGAAGGCAAATAAGGCAGGCGTCGATGCCGAAGGCCTGATGCGGATGGGCGCACTGATGCGCAGCCTGCAGATCGCAGGCGCCTTGCAGACGACGCTGACGCTCAGCGTCGGCTACGCCAA
>JBEBWH010000278.1:0-4713 GCA_040392305.1 Bradyrhizobium sp.
AGGCGATGGTTTCGGCGCGGATGAAGCCCTTCTCGAAATCGGTATGGATCACGCCTGCCGCCTGCGGCGCGCGGGTGCCGCGGGTGATGGTCCAGGCGCGGGCCTCCTTCGGCCCCACCGTGAAATAGGTGACGAGATCGAGCAGCCGATAGCCGGCGCGGATCAGGCGGTCGAGACCGGCTTCCTCCAGCCCAAGCGTTTCGAGAAAATCGGTGCGCTCCTCGCGCGATAGCGTCGCGATCTCGGATTCGATCTTGGCGGAGATCGCGACCGCGACCGCTCCTTCCTTCGCCGCATGCTCGGCGACCTGCGCCGAGAAGGAATTGCCGGTGGCGGCCGCGCCTTCCTCGACGTTGCAGACATAGAGCACCGGCTTGGAGGTCAGAAGCCCGAGCATGCGGAACGCCCGCTCCTCCTCCGGCTTGCGCTCAAGGAAGCGCGCAGGCCGCCCCTCGCGCAGCAGCACCAGCGTGCGGGCGACGAGGTCGAGGCTTTCCTTGGCCTCCTTGTCGCCGCCGCGCGCCTTCTTGGTCAGGTTGTCGACGCGCTTCTCCAGACTGTCGAGATCGGCCAGCATCAGCTCGGTCTCGATGGTCTCGATGTCCGCGAGCGGCGCGATCTTGCCCTCGACATGGGTGATGTCGGAATCCTCGAAGCAGCGCACCACATGGGCGACCGCATCGACCTCGCGGATATTGGAAAGGAACTGGTTGCCGAGGCCCTCGCCTTTCGAGGCGCCGCGCACGAGGCCCGCGATATCGACGAAGGTCAGCCGCGTCGGAATGATTTCGCCGGAGCCGGCGATGGATGCGAGCGTGTCGAGGCGCGGATCGGGCACCGCCACCTCGCCGACATTCGGCTCGATGGTGCAGAACGGATAGTTGGCCGCCTGCGCCGCGGCGGTTTCGGTCAGCGCATTGAACAGCGTCGATTTACCGACATTCGGCAGACCGACGATCCCGCATTTAAATCCCATATCGTCCGTAACCTCTTGAGGCCCTGCGCCGCGTTCAGGCGGCGCCGTTAGCGTTACTGCTGTCGAAACCCGCAGCCTGCATCGCCAGATGCACTTTATTCTGGAACGTTGAATCGCCGCCGCTTGTCAGCAGCGCGGCATTGTCCGCCACCGCCCCGCACAGCGCCTCGACCCAGGGCCGCTCGATTTTGGCGAAATCGTTGAGCACATAGGCATGGACGAGCTCCTTCACGCCCGGATGCCCGATGCCGAGACGAACCCGGCGATAGTCGTTGCCGACATGGGCCGAAATCGAGCGCAGACCGTTGTGCCCGGCATTGCCGCCGCCGGTCTTGATGCGCAGTTTCGCCGCGGGCAGATCGAGTTCGTCGTGGAAGACGACAAGATCATCGAGCGCCAGCTTGTAGAACTTCATCGCCTCGCCGACGGCGCGGCCCGACTCGTTCATATAGGTCGTGGGCTTGAGCAGCACCACGCGCGCGCCGCCGAGCGCACCTTCGGCGGCCTCGCCCTGAAAGCGACGGCGCCACGGTGCGAAACCGTGACGCCGCGCGATCGCATCGAGCGCCATGAAGCCGATATTGTGGCGATTGCCCTGATACTTCGCACCGGGATTGCCCAGTCCGACGAACAGATGCATGGCGAGAACCGCCGCGCCCGCTTACTTCTTCTTGTCGCCGCCGGCCGCAGGCGCCTTCGCGGCAGCAGCGCCGGCCGCAGCCGCGCCGGCCGCCGGAGCCGCCGCAGCAGCCTCGGCGCTCTTGCTCTCCTCGGCGTAGCCGGACGGCGGCACCACCGTCACCAGCGTCTGGTCTTCGCGCAGCACCGGCTTGCAGCCCTCCGGCAGATCGACATCGGAAAGGTGGACCGAGTGGTTGATTTCGAGCTTGCTGACATCGATCTCGATGAACTGCGGAAGCCGGTCGGCAGCCGCCTCGAGTTCGACCGTATGAGCCACGATGTTGACGGTGCCGCCACGCTTGACGCCCGGCGAGAGATCCGTGCCCTTGACCCGCAGCGGCACGCTGACGCGAATGGTCGCGCCCTTGCCGAGCCGCAGGAAATCGACGTGGATCGGGAAATCCTTCACCGGATCGAGCGCGAAATCGCGCGGAATCACGCGGTGCGTCTGGCCGTCAAGGTCGATGCTGAAGATCGTGGTGAGGAAATGCCCGGCGAAGATCGCCTGACGCGTCTCCTTGTCGTCGAGCGAGATGGTCAGCGGGGGCTGGTTGTCACCATAGATCACTGCCGGCACACGGCCGGCGCGACGCTCTGCGCGGGCGGCCCCCTTGCCGGCCTTCGGACGCGCGGTCGCCTTCAATTCCTTGACGGTCGCCATTGGATTCATCCTTGTTTTTCAAAAAGTTAAAGGCCGCAACGCGGCCTGTCGCAACGCCGCGGCGAGCCTCCAGGGGTGCGGGGGCCGCGAACGTTGCGGTGTCTTAACGCCAAAGGCGCGCAAAAACAAGGAAATCGCCGATTTTTATCGGACCGGGCGCGAGCGGGGCAGCCGTGGCCCGGCCGCTCTGTCAGCCCTCGGCGTCCGGCCCGAGCCGGGCCTCCAGTGCGGCGAGACGCGCCTTCAGCGCCTCGTTTTCCTCGCGGGCGAGACGGGCCATGTCCTTCACCGCCTCGAATTCCTCCCGCTTGACCAGATCGAGATCGGCGAGAATGCGTTCGGCCTGATGGCGCACCACGGTGTCGATCTCGCGCTTGACGCCCTGCGCCGCGCCGGCAGCATCGTTCATCAGGCGCGAAATCTCGTCGAGAAAGCGGTTGGTGGTCTGCGTCATGGTCATATCTCCGGTGACAGGCGGCGGTTCCCGCTGAGAGGGTCGCGTTCCATCACACCGCGCTGCATCAGACAATGGCAATCCGCGCCGCCCACTTCAAGAGCGGGACCTTTTCAGAAATCGGCCGGGGATCGACCGCCCGGCCCACTACACGCAGCCGTGCCTTGACTTGGTTGCACCTGCGCCGCCATGACCGAAGCCGCATAATACTGTGCGCCTGATTCGCGGGAAATGCCGATGCCGCTTGCCGTTCTGCCCTTCCCCGTGTTCGACCCGGTCGCGATCTCGTTCGGACCGTTCGCGATCCGCTGGTACGCGCTGGCCTATATCGGCGGCATCGTTTTCGGCTGGTTCTACGCGCGCCGCATCATCCGCAATCGCAAGCTGTGGGGCGGCGATGCGCCGATCACCCTGCCGCAATGGGACGACTTCATCCTGTGGGTGACGCTCGGCATCATCCTCGGCGGCCGCATCGGCTATGTGCTGTTCTACAATCCGGCGCATTTCGCCGCGCATCCAGCCGAGATCATCCGGCTGTGGGAAGGCGGCATGTCGTTCCACGGCGGCTTCCTCGGCTGCGTCGTCGCGGTAATGGCATTCGCCAAGCGGCACAACATTTCCATCCTCTCGCTTGGCGACCTCACCTGCGCCGTCGGCCCGGTCGGCCTGTTCCTCGGGCGGCTCGCCAATTTCGTCAACAGCGAGCTATGGGGGCGGCCAGCCGATCCGGCGACGGTGCCATGGGCAATGGTGTTTCCCAACGGCGGGCCGCTGCCGCGCCACCCGAGCCAGCTCTATGAAGCCGGGCTGGAAGGCATCGCGTTGTTCGTGCTGCTTGCGGTGCTGATCAGGTTCGGTGCGCTCAAGCGTCCCGGCCTGATCATCGGGGCTTTCGCCGCAGGCTATGGCTGCGCCCGGATCACCGGCGAACTGTTCCGCGAACCGGACGCGCAGCTCGGCTTTCTGTTCGGCCACACCACCATGGGCATGCTGCTGTCGCTGCCGATGATCGTCGCCGGCATCGTGCTGATCGCCACGGCACTGCGGCGCGGCCCCGTTCCCGCAACCCGCCAATCGGAAGCCACGCCGTGACCGACGCGACGCCGCTCGAAACCGAAATCAAGACGCTGATCCGCGCCGCCGGCCCGATGCCGGTGTGGCGCTACATGCAGCTCTGCCTCACCCATCCGCGCTACGGCTATTACATCGCGCGCGATCCGCTCGGCCGCGAGGGCGATTTCATCACCGCGCCGGAAGTGAGCCAGATGTTCGGCGAGTTGATCGGACTGTGGGCCGCATCGGTGTGGCGCATGATGGGCGAGCCCGCCGAAATCAATCTGATCGAACTTGGCCCCGGTCGCGGCACCATGATGGCGGATGCGTTGCGCGCGATCCGCGTTCTGCCGCCGTTTCATGAGGCGATCCGCGTGCATCTCGTCGAAGTCAATCCGCTGCTGCGTGCGACGCAGCGCGACGCGCTCGCCGCCCACGACAATGTGGAATGGCACGCCCATCTCGATGACGTGCCGGAGGGGCCGTCGATCATTCTGGCCAACGAATATTTCGACGTGCTGCCGATTCATCAGATGGTGAGGCAGGACACCGGCTGGCACGAGCGCGTCATCGAGATCGATAGCGAAGACAACCTCACCTACGGCATCTCGCCAAAGCCGACGCCACGCTTCGAGGCGCTGCTGCCGCCGCTGGTTTCCGCCGCGCCGGTCGGAGCGGTGTTCGAGTGGCGGCCGGACGCCGATGTGATACGGCTGGCGCGCCGCATCAGCCGCTTCGGCGGCGCGGCGCTGGTGATCGATTACGGCCATGGCGAGACCGCTTTCGGCGACACGCTGCAGGCGGTCCGCCATCACGCCTATGCCGACCCGCTGGAAGCCTGCGGCGAGGCGGACCTGACGACCCATGTCGATTTTGCCGCACTTCTGC
>JBEBWH010000279.1:0-4709 GCA_040392305.1 Bradyrhizobium sp.
CCGAGCCCGCGATGAGGAAATTGAGCACACCGTGATTGCCGACATCGTGGCGCGCCCCCTCGACATAGACGCAGCAGCCGCCGAACGCCTCCGACATGAACCATGCGCCGGTGAGCTTGTCGCCCCAGAACGGGCTGTCGAACAGAAGCGACGCGCGCAGATAGTGCGCCGGGCGGTCGAAATAAGCGATGTGCTTGACCATCGAGCTGCGCAGCCGCTCGTTGTCCCAGCCGACGGTGGCGAGCCAGCTATGCGGCAGGCACATCAGCACGAGGTCGAAGTCGCGATCTTCCGGCCCCTTGCCGTTCATCATGTTGAGGCGATAGCGCCCGTTCTCGGTCTTGCCGAGACGCAGCACGCGATGATTGAACTGGATATCGGCGTCGATTTCCTCCTGCAGCCGCACGATCAACTGCTCATTGCCGTTCTGGATGGAATACAGGCCGATATAGCCCTCGATATCCATCACGAAATTCTTCAGCGCATTGAGGCCGTTCGTGTTGTGGCTCTCGGTCGCGATATCCGAACGCGCCATCACTTTAAGGAAGCGCTTGGCGGCCGGGTCGTCGACCTCGCGGTCGAGCAGTTCCTCGCAGGTGATGTTCGCCCAGGGATGCTCGTTGTCATCGGCGCCGACACCCTCGTAATACTCGATCGGCGAGATCATCTCGGCGCAGCGCTTGCGAAACGCCTCGATCGCGGCAGCGGTCTTGCTGCCGAACCTCTTGCGCATCCCGTCGACATCGTCGAGCAGCTGCCCGTCGAGCACCACCTGCTCGGCATCCATCGGGATGGTCTGCAAGCCGAGATGCTGGATCAACTCGCGCAACGGGTCCGGCCCCGTCATCGAGTAATCGTAGATCTCGGCGACCCCCGCCTCATACAGCGCGGGCGCGCTGTCGAACTTGCGGGAGAGGATCTTGCCGCCGAGCCGGTCGGACGCTTCGAAAATGGTGATACGGCAGAGATTGCCAACCTTCTTCTTGAGATGCCAGGCGCTCATCAGGCCGCCCGGGCCGCCTCCGACAATCGCGAGATCCAACATGTTCTGTCCAGTGCCCCCAGGCCGCATGCCTGCCGAACCGGTTATCCTGCGTAACTGCCGAACCGGAATCGGCTCACCGCATCACGCCACGCGATAACGAAAGCGCCGCGACACCTGAAGGGAAGATGAACGAACCGCGGACGGCCGCTGGCGCGGTTGAAAATATCGGAACAGCGGCTTTTCCGGCACGGCTGCCGGAACCGGGGCTATGGCCCCGCCTCCCGATTCGAGCCGTTGGCCGGAATGTTAATTTTTGAAGCGGCCCCGGCCATCCGATCGAACCGCTCACCGCAGGTTCGCGTCAGGGATCGGCCAATCCGGACGATACATCCCGGGATGGATCAGGCGCGCCCGCGATGAAATCCGCGATGGGCGGCCGTAGCGGAGGAGCCACAATTCCATGACCGGCATTTTTCGCCCTCCTGCCCGAGCTGCGTGGTCGCGGACGCGGCGTCTCTCGTCTTGCACGGGGCAAATAAAAAGGGCCGGCTGAGCGCCGGCCCTTTTTCGGTTCATGAGAGCGGCCGCTACTCCGCCGACGGCACCGGCAGCGCCAGGGCCTCCTCCTGCGGAGCCGACGGCACCACCGCCGCCTGCTTCTCGCGCTCGTCGAGGATCAGGCGATCGCGCTTGATCGCAACCTCGCGGACGCGGGCCATGGAGGCGCCGGTGCCCGCCGGGATGAGCCGGCCGACGATGACGTTCTCCTTGAGGCCCTCGAGCGGGTCGATCTTGCCGTTGACAGCCGCTTCCGTAAGGACGCGGGTGGTCTCCTGGAACGACGCCGCCGAGAAGAAAGAGCGGGTCTGCAAGCTCGCCTTGGTGATGCCGAGCAGCACCGGCATTCCGGTCGCCGGCTTCTTGCCCTCTTCCTGCGCCTTCTCGTTGAGCTGATCGAACTCGATCTTGTCGATCTGCTCGCCGGAGATCATGTCGGTCTCACCCTGATCGGTGATCTCGACCTTCTGCAACATCTGACGGACAATCACCTCGATGTGCTTGTCGTTGATGAGCACGCCCTGCAGCCGGTAGACCTCCTGGATCTCGTTGACCAGATAGGCCGCGAGTTCCTCGATGCCCTTGATCGCCAGGATATCGTGCGGCGCCGGGTTGCCTTCGACGATGAAGTCGCCCTTTTCGACGACGTCACCATCCTGCAGATGGATGTGCTTGCCCTTCGGGACCAGATACTCGCGCGGCTCCTCGGTCTTGTCCGCCGGCTCGATCGAGATGCGACGCTTGTTCTTGTAGTCGCGGCCGAACCGGATCGTACCTGCGATTTCCGCAATGATCGCCGCATCCTTCGGCTTGCGGGCCTCGAACAGCTCCGCCACCCGCGGCAGACCGCCGGTGATGTCGCGCGTCTTGGCGCTCTCGGTCGAGATACGCGCGAGAATGTCGCCCGCCTTGACCTTGGAGTCGACGTCAACCGAAAGAATAGCATCCGCGGACAGCATGTAGCGCGCATCGCCGCCACGCGGCAGCTTGAGCACCTTGCCATCCTTGCCCTTGACGACGATGGCCGGACGCAGGTCCGCGCCGCCGCGCGTCGAGCGCCAGTCGATGACCACGCGCTTGGCGATACCGGTCGACTCGTCGAGGGTCTCGGAGATCGACTGCCCTTCCACCAGATCCTCGAAGCCGATGACGCCATCGACCTCGGCAAGGATCGGGCGGGTGTAGGGATCCCACTCCGCGATACGCTGGCCGCGCTTGATCATGTCGCCTTCATCGACGCGCATACGCGCGCCGTACTGAATGCGGTGGGTGGCGCGCTCGGTGCCATCGGCATCGACCACCGCCACCACCATGTTGCGGACCATCGCGACGGCGTTGCCATCGCTGCCGCGCGCGATGGCGCGGTTCTTGATGGCGATCTTGCCGTCGAAGCTCGACTCGATGAACGACTGCTCGTTGATCTGCGCCGCGCCGCCGATGTGGAAGGTACGCATCGTGAGCTGCGTGCCGGGTTCACCGATCGACTGCGCCGCGATGACACCCACCGCCTCGCCGTGGTTGACCGGCGTGCCGCGCGCGAGGTCGCGGCCGTAGCACTTGCCGCAGATGCCGTTGACGAGCTCGCAGGTCAGCGCCGAGCGGATCTTGACCTCCTGGATGCCGGCCTTGGTGATGGCATCCACATGGCTTTCCTCCATCAAGGTGTTGCGCTTGACCAGCACCTTGTTGGTGGCGGGATCGCGCACGTCGTCGGCCGCGCTGCGGCCGAGAATGCGCGAGGCCAGCGTCGCGACGACGGTGCCGGCATCGACGATGGCGCGCATCTTGATGCCGAGCTTGGTGCCGCAGTCGTCCTGCGTGATGATGCAGTCCTGCGCCACGTCCACCAGACGTCGGGTCAGATAGCCGGAGTTGGCGGTCTTGAGCGCGGTGTCGGCCAGACCCTTACGGGCGCCGTGAGTCGAGTTAAAGTATTCGAGAACCGACAGTCCCTCCTTGAAGTTGGAGATGATCGGCGTCTCGATGATCTCGCCGGACGGCTTGGCCATCAGGCCGCGCATGCCCGCGAGCTGACGCATCTGCGCCGGCGAACCACGCGCGCCGGAATGCGCCATCATATAGATCGAGTTGATCTGCGCGGTCTCGCCGGTCTTCGGCACCTTCTTCACCGCGGAGATTTCCTTCATCATCTCCTCGGCGATCTTCTCGGTCGCCTTCGACCAGGCGTCGACCACCTTGTTGTACTTCTCGCCCTGGGTGATGAGGCCGTCGTTGTACTGCTGCTCGAATTCCTTGGCCATGGTGCGGGTGTCGTCCACGACCTTCCACTTGCCATGCGGCACGACCATGTCGTCCTTGCCGAACGAAATGCCGGCCTTGAAGGCGTTGTAGAAGCCGAGCGCCATGATGCGATCGCAGAAGATCACCGTCTCCTTCTGGCCGCAGTGGCGATAGACCTGATCGATGACGCCGGAAATCTCGCGCTTGGTCATCAGCTTGTTGATGGCCGCGAACGAGATCTTGGGCGACTTCGGCAGCACCTGGCCGAGCATCACGCGGCCGGGCGTCGTCTCGACCAGCTCGACGGTGGGCTTGCCCTCGCTATCGAGACCTTCCCAGCGATATTTGATCTTGGTGTGCAGGTGCAGCGCCTTGGCATGCAGCGCATGCTCAAGTTCGGACATGTTGCCGAACACCTTGCCCTCGCCGGGCAGGCCGTCGCGCATGATCGAGAGATAATAGAGCCCGAGCACGATATCCTGCGACGGCACGATGATCGGCTGGCCGTTCGCCGGGTGCAGGATGTTGTTGGTGGACATCATCAGCACGCGCGCTTCGAGCTGCGCTTCCAGCGACAGCGGGACGTGAACGGCCATCTGGTCGCCGTCAAAGTCGGCGTTGAAGGCGGCGCAAACCAGCGGATGAAGCTGGATCGCCTTGCCCTCGATCAGCACCGGCTCGAAGGCCTGAATGCCGAGGCGATGCAGCGTCGGCGCGCGGTTGAGCAGCACGGGATGCTCGCGGATCACCTCGTCGAGGATATCCCAGACCTCGGGACGCTCCTTCTCGACGAGCTTCTTCGCCTGCTTCACCGTGGTGGACAGCCCTCGGGCGTCAAGCCGCGAATAGATGAACGGCTTGAACAGTTCGAGCGCCATCTTCTTCGGCAGGCCGCACTGGTGCAGCTTCAGCTCCGGGCCGGTCA
>JBEBWH010000280.1:0-4691 GCA_040392305.1 Bradyrhizobium sp.
CGGATTACGCATCCTCCAGATTGTGCTCCGGCCTCCGATCGGTCAATGTCCGGCCATGGTTTATCTTGCCCTGTTCGTCGTTACCCCTGTTCTGGTGCTTGCGGGCTTTATCAAGGGTGTGGTCGGGCTCGGCCTGCCGACTGTTTCGATCGCGTTGATGGCAACGGTGATGTCGCCGCCAAAGGCGGCGGCGATCATCGTCGTGCCCTCGCTCATCACCAATCTTTGGCAGACCTTCGGCGGCCCCTATCTCCGGGATCTGGTCGCGCGGCTCTGGCCGTTGCTGATCGGCACCTGCATCGGGACCTGGGCTGCCGCCGATCTCATGACAGGGCCGTATGCGCGCTATAACACGCCGATCCTGGGCGGGCTTCTGATGGTTTACGCGGCACTGGGTCTCGGCCGCGTGCATTTCCACGTCGCACGTCGCAACGAGCATTGGGTCGGCGGCATCGTTGGCGTTCTGACGGGCATCGGCGCGGCGGGAACGGGGGTTTTCGCTATTCCGGCGGTGCCGTTCCTGCAGGCGATCGGGATGGAGAAGGAGGAACTGGTGCAGGCCATGGGCCTGTTCTTTACCGTCTCCACCGTGGCGCTCGGCCTTAACCTCGCAGCCGCCGATCTCCTCAACCCGGCCATCGCAGCGGTTTCGACGGTGGCGCTCGTTGCCGGCATGCTCGGCATGGCGATTGGTCAGGCGATCCGCCTGCGCATGCCCGCCGAGGTTTTCCGGCGCTGGTTTTTTGTCTTCCTGCTGGGGCTTGGCCTCTATCTGATCAGTTCGTTGTGGTGGGGGGCGACCTAGGCTGGGCCGTCATCGCGGTCTCAGTGATTTTCGAGCATCGCCAGACGCGCGCCGAGATAGACGAAAAAGCTTCCAAGCACGCGATTGATCCAGGCTCTGGCGTGCGGTGAATTGCGCACTTGGCGCACCGCGCGGGCGGCGAAGGCGGCGACGAGCAGATTGCTGAAGGTGCCGTTGATGTTGAAGACGATGCCGAGCACAAGAAACGCCAGCGCCTTCGACGGAGCGTCGCTCGCGACGAACTGGGGCAGGAAGGCGAGGAAGAACAGCGCGACCTTCGGATTGAGCGCGTTGGTCAGCGCGCCTTGCCAGAACACTTCGCGCAAGCTGGCCGAGGTTGCGTCGTCATCGCCATTCGTTGCGGTCGCCTGCGCGAAGAACATGCGTACGCCGATATAGCACAGATAGGCCGCGCCGATCAGCTTGACGACGGTGAAGGCCTCGGCCGAGGCGGTCAGCAGGGCCGACAGTCCGATCGTTGCGGCGAGAATGTGCACCAGGCAGCCGCACGCCACCCCGAGCGTCGCCAGCGCGCCGCCGCGAAATCCGAACTGCGCGCTGCGGCCGGCGATATAGGCGGTGTCCGGACCGGGCGTCGCGTTCAACGCCAGTCCGGCAATGATGAACAGTCCGAAATCCTGGATGCCAAGCATCGCGGCCAATCCTTCGTCTCAATCACGTCTCTATTTGAACGGCGGCGTTCCCGGCACGAAGGCGTCGAACGCGGCCCAGAACTGCGCCCGGTAGCGGTCCTGTTCCTGCAAAATCTCATGCCGGGCGCCGGGTATCACGAGATGCGATCCGGCGCGCAGATGATAGGCGAACTCTTCGATCGCCGGGGTCGAAACCACGGTGTCGCCTCCCGCCGCCACCATCAGGATCGGCTGACGGATCCGCCGCGGATATTGCAGCTCCTTGAATTCGAGCATGGTCCGGAAGGCGCTGTCGGCCCATGCCACCGTCGGCGAGCCGATGCCGAGCGTCGGATCTTCGGCGAGAATGGCGGCGTTGCGTGCATAGCGCACAGGGTCGCTGGTCAGGGGATTGTTTTCGAAGGGTTGCAGCTCAAGACTTTTCGCGTTCCCGCCCGGAATGTAGGCGCCGCCCGATCCCGTGAATCGCATCAGCCGCAGGGCCGTACGCGCCGCCCATCCGGTGCGGTGTCCGGGTAGATCGATCATGGGGGCCGACAGCACCATCCGGTCGAACCAGCGGCGTCCGGCGTGAGCCAGGCGCAGCATCACCGCGCCGCCCATCGAGTGCGCCAGCGCGAAATAGGGCGGCGGACAGTCCGGCAGCATGATCTCGCGGACGAAGGCCTCGACGTCGGTTTCGAAGTCGGAGAAGCGGCGGACATAGCCTTTGCGCGGATCGCGTAGCGCGCGCGACGAATGCCCCTGGCCGCGCCAGTCGATCGCGGCGACGGCGAAACCGCGCTCGCGCAGGTCGCGCACCGTCTCGAAATACTTTTCGATGAACTCGCTGCGGCCGGTGAAGATGCAGACCGTCCCCTTGCGATTGCCCGGCGCGGGCCAGCGCGCGAAGCGCAAGGTCGCACCGTCCGGGGTCTTGAGCGTTCCGGATACGGCATCGTCCGGGACGGGATTGGCGGCGATCGAGACCAGCATCATGAAATACCGAAAGGCCGGATCGGCCTTGCGTCGGAAGGGCGGGAATTGCGTTCGGACACGACGGGGGCGGCCTCTTGAACGTCGCAGGCAGCCTCCCATATCACCTTCGTGCAGGCCGCTCTAGGCTGCATGCAGAACGAAACCCGGCCCGATGGCGGGTGTCTGCGGCGAAGACGGAAAATCCGGATTCGCCCCCAAGCATGCCTTCCGGTCGGAGGCATGCTGGTCGCTCAACGCAAGGAGGACTAGGACATGCGTAGTTTCGATCTCACCCCATTCTATCGCTCGACGATCGGCTTCGATCGCCTGTTTTCGCTGCTCGATCAGGCTGGCGATGCCGCCCCCGGTTATCCGCCCTATAATATCGAGCGCACCGGTGACAACGCCTACCGCATCAGCGTCGCGGTCTCCGGTTTCTCGCAAAACGAACTCTCCATCGTCGCCAAGGAAAATACCCTGACGATCAAGGGCGAGAAGGCGACGGTCGAAAGCGGCGAGTCCAAGTCGGAGATGCTTTATCGCGGCATCGCCGCGCGGGCCTTTGAACGCGTGTTCCAGCTTGCCGATTACGTGCAGGTGAAGACCGCTTCTCTTGAAAACGGCCTGCTGCATGTGGACCTCGTACGCGAGATTCCCGAGACCAAGCGGCCCCGCAGCATTCCGATCGGCGGCGGCGCGGCCCCGCAGGTCGTCAATGCCGAAAACGAGAAGGCGGCGGCCTGATCCTGCCGGACCTTAGTTCCCGAACGCCCCGGTTCCGCCGGGGCGTTTTTTATTGGCGGAACAGTCGTTTGGCAATTTTCGGTCGTTCCGCTGCCGCATTCCCGAAAAAAATTGCGTTAGAAGTGTTCTGAACGCTTGTATGTTCAAAAAAAGTTTGGCACTCTGAAATCTAGGACAGCAATGCTGTCCCAATTTGGACTGCTGAAGAAGCGCCTTGCCCGTCGGGTCGTCCCCGCGGGTTGACGGTTCGGGAGCCGGCGAGCTGGTTCCGCGCCGCGCGACTTCTGCTGAAATGCGGCTCACTTGTCATCAAGGCCGTGAGCTCTACGATTTATAATTGAGGTTTGGTGGTTTCTCGCTGGTCGCCCATGGGTGCCCGCAAAGGTGCCGTGAGCCCTGAAGCCAGCGTGTTGAAGCATCGGAGCTTGAAGAGAGACGACGCGATCGAGGATACGAATGTGAACATGAACCGGGTTGGACTTGTGCACGAGTCATTTGCGGTAAACACGGGACCGGCGGCGCCGGCACCGAAATCTCTGGCACACCCCCCGGACGTTGCTCACACCGAACCGATCGCCGCGGCGGCAACCGTCGAGCATACCTGGAGGCCGCCGGCGGAGGGGCTCTATGATCTGTCGCTGGAGAAGGATGCCTGCGGCGTCAGCTTCATCGCCAATATCAAGGGGCACAAGTCGCACCAGATCGTCACCGATGCGCTGTCGATCCTGTGCAATCTGGAGCACCGCGGCGCGGTCGGCGCCGATCCGCGCGCAGGCGATGGCGCGGGCATTCTCGTGCAAATTCCGCACGCGTTCTTTGCCCGCAAGGCGAAGGAGCTCGGCTTCCGCCTGCGTCAGCCTGGCCATTATGCAGTTGGCGCACTGTTCATGCCGCGCGATGCCGCCTGGCGCGGCGTCATTCAGGGCGTCATTGCCGATCAGATCAAGGCGGAAGGCCTGACGCTGCTCGGCTGGCGCGACGTGCCGACCGATAACTCCACGCTCGGCGAGACGGTGAAGCCGACCGAGCCGACGCATATGCAAGTATTCATCGGCCGCGGCGACGAGCCGACGGAGGATGACTTCGAGCGCACGCTGTACCTGTTGCGCAAGTCGATTTCGAACGCGATCTATCTGCGCCGCGACCGCGGCCTTGCCGGCTATTATCCAGTGTCGCTGTCGTGCCGGACTGTTGTCTACAAGGGCATGTTCCTCGCCGACCAGCTCGGCGCCTACTATCCCGACCTGCACGAGCCGGATTTCGAGAGCGCGCTGGCGCTGGTGCATCAACGCTTCTCGACCAATACGTTCCCGACATGGTCGCTGGCGCATCCTTACCGGATGGTCGCGCATAATGGCGAGATCAACACGCTGCGCGGCAACGTCAACTGGATGGCGGCGCGGCAAGCCTCGGTGTCGTCGGACAAGTTCGGCAAGGACATCTCGCGGCTGTGGCCGATTTCCTATGAAGGCCAGTCCGACACCGCCTGCTTCGACAACGCGCTGGAATTCCTGGTGCAGGGCGGTTACTCG
>JBEBWH010000281.1:0-4691 GCA_040392305.1 Bradyrhizobium sp.
CCGCCAGCGTTCACGGTCTGGACTCTACCCCCTCGAGTCAGCTTGGGGATAATGTGAAACGATTCGCGAACAGCGAGGATTTTATCCGGAGCGGGATGCAGGCCACGGCCTTTTCCTTCGATCCCATCCGGTTCTGGTCGGGGCATTGATGTCAGGCGGAATCGCAACGATACGTCGGGCCTTGCTGTCATGCAGCACGCTGGCGCGCGGCATGCTGACAGGCGGCGCGGCGCTGGCCGTTATCGCGCCCGCAGATGCGGCGTCCGCGCAACCGCTCGCCGCCACGATGGATATCCTGGCCGAGCTGTCGCGCCAGGAGCTGGCCGCCTTCGCGGCGGCCGGCGGCGTGCTGGGCTTTTCGGTGGTCGCCGCCATCCTGCTGATGCGCACGCGGATACGCGCAAGCCGCGTCGAGGCGCGGCTGCGGCAGGACATCCAGAACCTTCAGGCGGAGGCCGACCGCTTCCGCGCGCTGCTGTTCACCGAACCGCAGGTGCTGGTGTCATGGCCCGCCGGCGACGACCGCGCCGACATTTCCGGCGATCTCAACCTGCTGGTGCCGCCGCAGGCGCAGATGCATCCGCCGCAGCGGCTGTTGATGTTCAACACCTGGCTGCATCCCGAACAGGCATTGCAGATGGAGCGCGCCGTCAGTGCGCTGCGCAACTCCGGTCAGGGCTTCGCCTTGCAGATCAGCACGTCCGCGGGCCGCATGATCGAGGCGCTGGGCCGCGCCATCGGCGGCCAGGCCGTGGTGCGCTTGCGCGAACTCGGCGGTGTGCGGCGCGAGCTTGCCGAAAGCGTCACCCGCGAGAAGCAGTTGCGCAGCGAAACGACGATGCTGCGCGCGCTGACCGCGACACTGCCCTGCCCGGTCTGGACGCGACAGCCCGACGGCACGCTGACCTTCGTCAACGACGCCTACGCCCGCGCCGCAGACGCCGCATCCGTCGCCGATGCCATCACCCGCAACTGCGAACTGCTCGACAGCGCCAACCGCGCCGAGATGAATCGGGCACTTGCCGAGAAGGGCCAGTTCAGCGCCCGCCTCCCGATCGTCGTCGACGGCGAGCGGCGAATCTTCGATGTCTTCGTCAAAAACCTCGGCCACGAAACCGCGGGCCTCGCCGTCGATGCCAGCGAGGCGACGACGCTGCGCGCCGCGCTGCAACGAATGGCCGACGCGCATCGCCGCACGCTCGACCAGCTCTCCTGCGGCGTCGCGGTGTTCGACAACGAACGGCGCCTCACCTTCTACAACGACTCCTACCGGCGGCTGTGGGATCTCGACCGCGCCTTCCTCGATTCCGGCCCGCACGATTCCGACGTGCTCGACAAGTTGCGGCTCGTACGCAAGATCGCCGAGCAGCCCGACTTCCGCGCCTGGAAAGCCAAGCTGCACGAAGCCTATCGCGCGGTCGAACCGCACAGCGACACCTGGTATCTGCCGGATGGACGCACGTTGCGCATCATCACCACGCCCAACCCGGAAGGCGGCGTCACCTATCTGATCGACGACGTTACCGAGAGCATCACGCTCGCGCGCCAAAATGACGGCCTGATGCGGGTCCAGCGCGAGACGCTGGACAATCTCACCGAGGCGGTCGCGGTGTTCGGCAGCAACGGCCGCGTCCAGCTCTTCAACCCGCCCTTCGCCCAGATGTGGAATCTGCCGAGCGAGGCGTTGCAGCTCAAGCCGCATATCTCGACCGTCGAACAGTGGTGCCGCCCGCTCTATGACAACGACGCGGTCTGGCAGAAGCTGCGCGAGGCCATCACCGGCATCGAGAACCGCGCCGCCGCGCCGCGCCGGCTCGAACGGCGCGACGGTTCGGTCATCGACTGCATGACCATGCCGTTACCCGACGGCGCGACGATGCTGACGTTCCAGGACATCACCGACACCGTCAATGTCGAACGCGCGCTGCGCGAGCGCAACGATGCGCTCGAAACCGCCGGGCAGATGAAAGTCGATTTCGTCCACCACGTCTCCTACGAACTACGCTCGCCGCTGACCACGATCATCGGTTTCGCGCATTTCCTCAGCGATCCGGCGACCGGTCCGCTGACGGTCAAGCAGGCCGAATATCTCGGCTACATCACGTCGTCGACCAATGCGCTGATGGCGATCATCAACAACATCCTCGATCTTGCCACCATCGATGCCGGCGCGATGACGCTGGCGCTGGCGCCGGTCGATGTGCGCAAGGCAATCGACGAGGCAAGCGCCGGCGTGCAGGATCGCCTCGCCCGCGACCGGCTGACGCTGCGCGTCAGCATCGACCCCGCCATCGACCGGTTCGTCGCCGACGAAAACCGCGTGGTGCAGGTGCTCTACAATCTGCTCGCCAATGCTGTCGGCTTCGCGCCGGAGGGCAGCGCGATCGATATCGCCGCGACCCGCAGCGCCGATAGCGTGGTGTTCCGCGTGACCGATCGCGGACCCGGTATTCCGCCGGAGGTCAAGGACAAGATCTTCGACTGGTTCGAGAGCCGCGCCAACGGCTCGCGCCATCGCGGCGCGGGGCTCGGCCTGTCGCTGGTGCGCTCCTTCGTCGAACTGCATGGCGGCCGCGTCACGGTCGAGTCGGCGACGGGCCAGGGCACCACGGTGACGTGCGAATTCCCCGTCGATCACGACGCCCAGCGCAGCGCGGCCGAATGAGCGCGACCGCGACATGCACGATCACGCTCGCCGATGAAGCCGCCACCGCGCGGCTGATGGCCGACATCGGACTACTGCTCGGCCCCGGCGACGTGGTGACGCTGAGCGGCGACCTCGGCGCCGGAAAAACCTCCGCCGCGCGCGCCCTGATCCGCTACCTCGCCGGCGACGAGAACCTCGAAGTCCCGAGCCCGACCTTCACGCTTCTTCAAAGCTACGAGTTGCCGCCATTCGCACTGCTTCATGCCGATCTCTATCGGGTCAGCGAAGCCTCCGAACTCGACGAAATCGGACTGGTGCCGTGGCCCGAGAGTGTCGTGACATTGATCGAATGGCCGGACCGCGCCGACGGCGTGCTGCCGCCCGACCGTATCGACGTTGCGCTCGCACAACCGCCGGGGGACGACGCGAACGCGCGCGAGGCGACGCTGACCGGCTTCGGCAAGGGCGCGGCCACCATCGCGCGGCTGCAAGCGCTGCAACGTCTCCTGAGCAAGGCAGGATTGCAGAGCGCGCGACGCGAACGCATGGCGGGAGATGCCTCGACGCGCTCCTATGCCCGGCTCCATGGCGACGGGCGCGTGCTGGTGCTGATGAATTCGCCGCGCCGCCCCGACGGGCCGCCGGTGCATGACGGCAAGTCCTACAGCGCCGCGGTGCATCTGGCCGAAGACGTCAGACCATTCGTTGCGATCGCCAACGGCCTGCGCGAGCGCGGCTTCTCCGCGCCGGAAATCCATCATGCCGACCTCAACGCCGGATTTCTCATCACCGAAGATCTCGGCACCGTCGGCGTCATCGCCGGACAGCCGCCCGCGCCGACCCCCGAGCGCTATCAGGCCGCGACCGACATGCTCGCCGCGCTGCATGGCCAGCCGCTGCCCGCGACACTGCCGCTGCCGTCGTCGGGCGACTACAGCATGCCGCCATTCGATATCGACGCGATGCTGGTTGAAGTCGGCCTCATGCTCGACTGGTATCTGCCCGACCGCGACGTCCGCGTCGGCCCGCGAACCCGCGCCGATTTCATCGACATGTGGCGCGAACTGCTGGAGACGAAAATCGCCCCCGCGACGGCGCCGACATGGGTGCTGCGCGACTTCCATTCTCCCAACCTGATCTGGTGCGGCACGCGCGAGGGCATCGCCCGCGTCGGCGTGATCGACTTTCAGGACGCGGTGATCGGACCGCCGGCCTACGATCTCGTCTCGCTGCTGCAGGATGCGCGCGTCGATGTGCCCGAAGAGATGGAGATTGCCAATCTGGTGCGCTACACCCGCGCGCGGCTGACGGCCGATCCGGCCTTCGACGCCGCCGACTTCGCCGAGAGCTATGCGATCATGTCGGCGCAGCGCAACACGCGGCTGCTCGGCACCTTCGCCCGCCTCAACCGGCGCGACGGCAAACCGCATTATCTGCGCCATCAGCCGCGGGTCTGGACCTACCTCAACCGCTCGCTCGCCCACCCGGCGCTGCGAACGCTGCACGACTGGTATCGCATCCGCGTTCCGCCACCCGCCTGACTTTACCGGTTATTCACTACCCCAAAGTATTGTCGTTATCTGGTGCGGTGCTCGGGGGATCATTAGCCTGGAGAGGGGCGGCTCATGGAGCGGCGGCGAAGCGAGCGCGTCACATTCGAGCATGGCCTGAACGCGCATATGATGGGGATCGACGGCACCTGGCGGCGCGCCTGCGTGGTCGAGGACGTCTCCGAAACCGGAGCCCGGCTCACCATCACCGGATCGATCGAAGGCCTGCACCTCAAGGAATTCTTCCTGCTGCTGTCGTCGACGGGGCTCGCTTACCGGCGCTGTGAACTCGCCTGGGTCAACGGCGCGCAGGTCGGCGTCAGTTTTCTCAAGCAGGCCGACAGGAAAAAGAAATCACAGTCGGGCCAGCATTCCCGGATCTTCGAGGTGTAGCGCCACGCGCCGACCCCACCGCCGTCGCATCGGTGTCATATATGGCCGCTAAGCGATTCGACGGATCGCTCCGCGCAACGCTGTGATACGCTAACTTCATG
>JBEBWH010000282.1:0-4641 GCA_040392305.1 Bradyrhizobium sp.
GTTGTCGGGCAGCATCGCATTGAAGGGCGCGCGCATCGACGATCTGGCGCTGACCAAATATCGCGAGACGGTTGATCCGAAATCGCCGGCGATCGTGCTGTTCGCGCCCTCGGGCACGCCCGAGCCCTATTACGCCGAATTCGGCTGGGTTGGCGCGGGCGGCGCCAGTGTGAAGCTGCCGGACCAGAGCACGGTCTGGACGCAGCAGGGATCGGGCGCGCTGACCCCGTCGCAGCCGATCACGTTGACCTATGACAACGGCGAGGGCCTGACCTTCACCCGCACCATTTCGGTCGACGACCAGTACATGTTCTCGTTCAAGGACGAGGTCGCCAACACCGGCACCGGTCCGGTGACGCTGTATCCGTTCGCGCTGATCTCGCGCCACGGCGCGCCGCACACCTCCGGCTACTACATCCTGCACGAAGGCTTCGTCGGCGTGCTCGGCGATCAGGGCCTGCAGGAATATTCCTACAGCAAGCTCGACGAGAAGAAGCAGGTCGAGTTCAAGGTCACCAACGGCTGGCTCGGCATCACCGACAAATACTGGGCGGCGGCGCTGGTGCCCGACACCGGCGCGGCGCTGCAGGCGCGCTTCTCGTCCAATCCGGTCGGCGCCAAGCACAGCTATCAGGCCGACTATCTGCTCGACGCGCAGACGGTCGCGCCCGGCGGCAAGATCTCGGCCGACGGCCGCCTGTTCGCGGGCGCCAAGGAAGCCAAGATCGTCGGCCTCAATTTTCCGCTGTTCGGCCTCGGCGGCTACAACGAGAAGCTCAGCCTCAACCACTTCGATCTCCTGATCGACTGGGGTTGGTTCTACATCTTCACCAAGCCGATGTTCCTCGCCATCGACGCGCTGTTCCAGCTGTTCGGCAATTTCGGCGTGGCGATCCTCTTGGTCACGGTGCTGGTCAAGGCGCTGTTTTATCCGCTCGCCAACAAGGCCTATGCCTCGATGGCGAAGATGAAGGCGATCCAGCCGCATCTCACCGCGCTGCGCGAACGCTATCCCGACGACAAGCTGAAGCAGCAGCAGGAGATGATGGAGATCTACAAGCGGGAGAAGATCAATCCGGTCGCGGGCTGTCTGCCGATCGTGATCCAGATCCCGGTGTTCTTCGCGCTCTACAAGGTGCTGTTCGTCACCATCGAGATGCGGCACGCGCCGTTCTTCGGCTGGATCAGGGATTTGTCCGCGCCCGACCCGACCAACCTGTTCAACCTGTTCGGGCTCTTGCCGTTCGATCCCACCCAGGTTCCGGTGTTCGGCTCGTTCCTGATGCTCGGCATCTGGCCGATCCTGATGGGCATCACGATGTGGATTCAGATGAAGCTGAATCCGACGCCGCCCGATCCGACGCAGAAGATGATCTTCGACTGGATGCCGGTGATCTTCACCTTCATGCTGGCGGCGTTCCCGGCGGGCCTCGTCATCTACTGGGCGTGGAACAACCTGCTCTCGGTGTTGCAGCAGGGCATGATCATGCGGCGCAACGGCGTGAAGATCGAACTGTTCGACAACATCAAGGCGACCTTCGCCCGCAAGACAACCACCTGACGCGGCGGCTTCCGCCGCGCGGCGCAACATTCGCGGGGGGCCGATGAGCGGCGACGCCGGGGCCGGCTTCGATGCCGGGACGATCGAGCAGGGCCGAAAGCTGTTCGCCGGCGACTGGCGCTTCATCTGGGCCTCGCCGTCGATCGCGACGCTGCCGCCGATGGCCGGCATGGAGATCGCCTTCGCCGGTCGCTCCAATGTCGGCAAGTCGAGCCTGATCAATGCGCTCACCGGCCGCAATGCCCTGGCGCGCGCCTCGCACACGCCCGGCCGCACCCAGGAGCTGATCTTTTTCGACGGCCCCAAGGACTGCGGGCTGCGGCTGGTCGATATGCCGGGCTACGGCTACGCCGCCGTGGCCAAGACCAAGGTGCTGGCGTGGACGGCGCTGATCCATTCCTATCTGCAGGGCCGCGCCTCGCTGGCGCGGGTCTATCTGCTGATCGATTCTCGTCACGGCCTGAAGGAACTCGACATCGATGTGATGAAGGCGCTCGACCGCGCCGCGGTGAGCTATCAGATCGTGCTGACCAAGGCCGATCAGATCAAGCGCGCGGAGCTTGAGGCCCGCATCGCCGGCGTCGAGGCGGCGCTGGCGAAGCACCCGGCGGCCTATCCGCAGGTGCTGGCGACATCCTCGCGCAGCGGGATGGGAATGCCGGACCTGCGCGCGGCGATCGTGACGCTGATGCGGGAGAAGGGGCTGTGAGGATCGCGGGCGCGATGCGGCTGGTGACGGTGCTGGCCGGCCTGATGGGCGCCGCCGGGGTGGCGCTGGCGGCGATGGCGGCGCA
The DNA here is from genome assembly GCA_040392305.1 of Bradyrhizobium sp. GTDB lineage: Bacteria > Pseudomonadota > Alphaproteobacteria > Rhizobiales > Xanthobacteraceae > PRO6. Next base: position 2,356 of record JBEBWH010000282.1, read on the forward strand.
TATGCCCGACGCCGCGCGGCTCGCCTCGGCCTCCTCGATGCTGCTGTTTCACGCCTGCGCCGCGCCGCTCGTGGCGCTCCTGGCGCAGAGCGGCGTGACACGCCGGCGCGCCGGTCTCGCCGCCGCCTTCGGGCTCGTCGCGGGCGCGAGCCTGTTCGCGGGCGAATTGTCCTTGCGCCAGTTCATGGGCGCCAGCCTGTTTCCGATGGCCGCGCCCACCGGCGGCACGCTCACCCTCGCGAGCTGGCTCGCGGTCGCCGTCGCCGCGGCCTGGCCGCGCCGGCCATGATGGTTTTGTCATGACGGCGTGGCGGCAACGTGGTAGCGACAGCCACCTGCCCGAGGTCCCGACAACACCCCGACGAGTTTGATGCAATGACCGACGCCGCCGACATCACCCCCGACGACCAGGCCCGGATCCTGTCCGAGGCGCTGCCGCATATGCAGAAATACGATGACGAAACCATCGTCATCAAATATGGCGGCCACGCCATGGGCGCGGAGGACGTCGCGCGCGATTTCGCCCGCGACATCGTGCTTTTGGAGCAGACCGCGATCAATCCGGTGGTGGTGCATGGCGGCGGGCCGCAGATCGCGACCATGCTGGGCCGGCTCGGCATCAAGTCGGAATTTGCCGCAGGGCTCCGCATCACCGACGCGGCCACCATCGAGATCGTCGAGATGGTGCTGGCCGGTTCGATCAACAAGCAACTCGTCGGCTACATCAACGAGGCGGGCGGCAAGGCCGTCGGTCTGTGCGGCAAGGACGGCAACATGGTGCGCGCCAGCAAGGTGACGCGGACCATGATCGACCCCGGCTCCAATATCGAGAAGATCGTCGATCTCGGCTTTGTCGGCGAGCCGGAAAAGGTCGATCTCACGCTGCTCAACCAGCTCATCGGCCACGATCTCATCCCGGTGCTGGCGCCGCTCGCGACCTCGGTCAGCGGCCAGACCTTCAACGTCAACGCCGACACCTTCGCCGGCGCGGTGGCGGGCGCGCTGAAGGCCAAGCGCCTGCTGCTGCTGACCGACGTGCCCGGCGTGCTCGACAAGTCGAAGAAGCTCATTCCCGACCTGTCGGTGCAGGATGCCCGCAAGCTGATCGCCGACGGCACCATTTCCGGCGGCATGATCCCCAAGGTCGAGACCTGCATCTACGCGCTGGAGGCGGGCGTCGAGGGCGTCGTCATTCTCGACGGCAAGACGCCGCATGCCGTGCTGCTCGAATTGTTCACCAATCAGGGCACCGGCACGCTGATCTACAAGTGATGGCGGGGCGCGGCTTCGCCATCGCCGCGCTCGTGCTCGCGGCCGGGATCGTCGCGGGCGCTTCCTCTGCGCGCGCCGATTTGAAGCTCTGCAATCGCATGAGCTACGTGGTGGACGCCGCGCTCGGCGTCGACGCCGCCGGCGCGACCGCGACGCGCGGCTGGTTCCGGCTCGATCCGGCGCAGTGCCGCACGGTGCTGCAGGGCGATCTGCCGGCCGGGCGCGTGCTCCTGCATGCGCGCACGCTGCCGCTCTATGGCGTGCCGCCGGCGCAGAGCGGGGCCGACCAGTTCTGCGTCGCGCCGCAGGACAATTTCACCATCGCCGCCGCGCGCAGCTGCCGCGACGGCCAGACTCGCGCCGCCTTCACCGAGATCAGGCCGTCGCAGGGCGACGACGGCGCGCTGGTCGCCTATCTCGCCGAGGACAGCGAGTATGACGACGAGCAGGCGCGCCGCGCCGGCATCCAGCGCCTGCTGGTGACCGGCGGCTATGACGCAGCCCCGATCGACGGCGTCGATGGGCCGCGCACGCAGGCGGCGCTCGCCGCCTTCCTCAAGGCGCAGGGGCTCGGGCCGGAGGCCGCGGCCGCGCCGGATTTCTTCGCGGTGATGCTCAAGGCGGTGCAGGCCCCTTCGGCCAGCGGGCTGACATGGTGCAACGATACGCCCTACAAGGTCATGGCCGCGGTCGGCATCGACGATGGCAGGACGGTGACGAGCCGCGGCTGGTATGGCATCGCCGCGGGCGCGTGCCTGCATCCCGACAGCCTCGGCCAGCCGAAGCAGCTCTACAGCTTCGCCGAAGCGGTGGACGGCAGCGGCCGCGTGGTGCTGCGCAACAACAGGCCGCTGAACTGGGGCGGGCCGCGCATGCTGTGCACGCGCGAGGCGCGGTTCGAGATCAGCGAGCATGGCGACTGCGCCGCGCGCGGGCTGGCCAGCACCGGCTTCGCCGCCACCGGCGCGGGGGCGGGCGCGGGCAAGACGCTGCGCTTCAGCCTGCCGCAATGAT
>JBEBWH010000283.1:0-4633 GCA_040392305.1 Bradyrhizobium sp.
GTAGAATATTCTTCATTGTAGTCCCTCCCTATGTCAGTGCATGCGATTGCTCGGGTTGTACAGGCTGGCGGCGTCTTCGAGCCGCAGCCGCTTAAGGTGCCGCGTTAGTTCGCGGTCTTCTCCAATGACGGTTCGAACTCTTTGCGTAGCGCAGTAAAGAAGCGACCGATCAGATGCTTTGAAACGCTGCTGAGTATGCGCTGGCCGACACCGGCGACCAGCCCGCCGATTTCACCGACGCCCTGATAGATCAACTGGCAACTGTTCTCGCCGTCGGGCACCAGTTCAAAACGGGCCGTGCCGTTGCCGTGACCGAGTGTGCCAGCCCCCGACACTTTGATGTTGCAGATATGGGGCGGCGCCTTGTCGAACAGGCTGATCTCGCCTTCGAACGATCCCGAGACGGCGGCGACGCGCAACTGCATATCGAGCTTGTAGGCATCAGGCGCGGTTTCGATCATCGCCTTGCATCCGGGAACGCAACGCGTCAGCACCTGTGGGTCGTTGAGTGCGGTCCAGACAGTCTCGACGGGAGCGGAGATTGCTTCCGTTCCGTTGATATCGAGCTTCATTCGGGTTCTCCGTCGATCAGGTAAACAGGCGTGCCGCAAGTCCGCCATTGATGGCGGTGCGCTCGGTGTCGGTGAAGCTGGAGTCTGCAACGATCTTGAGCGGCGCCAGATCGCCGATCGGGAACGGCATGTCGGAGCCCATCATGATGCGCTCGACCCCGACCACGTCGGCGAGGAAACGCAGCGAGCGGGTGTCCTGCACGATGGTGTCGTAATAAAGCGCCGCCAGCGCTGCGTCGGGATCGCCGAGCTTGTCGTGACTAACGATGAAATTGCGACGCAGACGGCCGACAACATAGGGAAGAGCCGCGCCACCGATACCGACCACGATTTTTGCATTCGCATAGCGCGTGACATGACCGGCATAGATCAGGCGAGAGACGGCGATCAGCGTGTCGGTGATGCGGCCGACGGCATTGGCCATGCCGTAGTCGTGAACACGATTGTCGCCACTCTCGAACACCGGATGGATGAAGATGACCGACCCGAGCGCATTTGCCGCTTCCCAGAACGGAACGAGCGAAGGATCGTCCAGCACGCCACCGACGCCCTTGGGCTGAGTGCCGATCATCGCACCTTTGAAACCGTTGCCGTGCGCTTCGCGCAGCACTTCGGCGGCCAGTGCCCCGTTCTGCAGCGGTACGGTGGCGAGCGGAATGAAACGCGGCTCTGCAACCGCGGCCTGTGCGAGATGCTCGTTGATGAGGCGCGACCAACGCGCGCCTTCTTCGGCCGGAATCTCATAGCCGAACATATCGAGCCACGCAGCATTGACCTGCCGGTCGATCTTCTGCTCGTCCATCCAGTGCAGCCGGGCGGGGAGATCGCTTAATCCCTTGGAGACGGGGCGGGTCGGCTTGCCGCCGGCGAATGAGAAGCCAAGGCTGCCATCCTGCTCGATCAGCCGGACCGAGGGAAACTGCGCACCCTGCGCGCGGATCGCATCAAGCAGGTGTGGGGGAACGAGGTGGGCGTGGCAGTCGATGATCATGCGCGGGTCTCTTGGCTCTTGGATGATTGTGCCGAGGCGATTGCGTCGCCGATGGCGGAAATGCGAATGGGCAGCTTGTTGAACGAGATGCCAAGCGCGGCGACGGCGTCGTTGATGGCGCCGGACATTGCCGCGGGCGAGCCCATGTAGCCGCTTTCGCCTGCGCCCTTTTGGCCGAACACGGTGTGCGGCGAGGGTGTGCATTGATGCACGATCTCGACTTTCGGAACTTCATGCGAGGACGGCAGCAGATAGTCCATCAGGCTTTGCGTCGTCATCTGACCCTGTTCGTCGTAGACGAACTCCTCGAACAACGCTGCACCGATGCCATGGGCGATGCCGCCGAGCGTCATGCCCTTGACGATATGCGGGTTGATCACCGTGCCGCAGTCATGCCCGATGACGTAGCGGCGGATCTCGGGCTTTCCGAGGATCGGATCGATCGCCACTAAAACAACGTGGAATTCGAACGAGTGACAGGGGTACATCTGCACGCGCCCGTTCTCGGGCAGCTTGGTGCCGGTCGGCACCTGCATCACATGCGTGGTCTCGAGCCCAGGCTCCATGCCCGGCGGCAGCAGGTGATAGTTGCGGTGCGCGATGTTGACGAGGTCGCTCCAGTTCAGCCGCTTGCCGCTTGCGTTGTGCGACGCGCCTCCGGAAGAATAGGTCAGTTCGTCCACGCTCGCGCCGAACTGGTGTCCGGCAATGGCGAGAAGCTTGTCCTTCAGCTTCTGTGCGGCATGGAAGGCGGCGCCGCCAAGCATGATCGCCATGCGGCTGCCGACCGGTGCATTGGAAGGCAGGCACGCAAGCGAATCCGGGCGGACGACGCGGATCAGGTCGGGATCGATCTCGAGCACCTCGCCGATTACGGTCGCAGCGAGCGTTTCATGTCCTTGGCCGGACGAGGATGTGTGAATGGTGACGCTGAGGCAGCCGGTGCCGTCCACATTGATGCGACACGAATCCATCCAGGTCGAGGTCTTGTTTTTCTCGTTGAGCAATGGCTCGAACGCGGAGTTGCCGCCGCTCGGCTCAAGACATGCGGCGAGGCCGATGCCGGCCAGCAGGCCAGATGCACGCAGCCGGTCGCGCTCGCGCACAAGGGCCGGGTAGTCAACGTGGGTCAGAACCTTGTCGACCAGCCCGTGATAGTCGCCGCTGTCGTAGCGGGTGCCGCTCGGAATGAGATAGGGGAATTCGCTCTTGCGGATGAAGTTGCGCTGTCTCACCTCGATCCGATCGAGACCGGTGGCTTGCGCGACCTTCTCGATTGCCGTCTCAATTGCGTAGTTGGTCGGCGACTGGCCAAAACCCTTCACCGCCTCCTCGACTCCCTTATTGGTGGTGACGGATTGCGCGACGTATTTGACGCTCTCGATGCGATAGGGACCGACAATGGCGCCGATCGGCTTGCCGAGCTGGAAGGGTGCGCGGCCGGCATAGGCGCCGGCGTTGTCGAGCGCGCGCATCTTCATCGACCTGATGATGCCATCGCTGTTGTAGGCGATATCGACATCGAAGATCCGTTCCGGACCCTGCGCGTCACCGGCGCGCATGTTCTCCAGGCGGTCCTCGATGAGGCGAACCGGGCGGCCAAGACGGCGCGACAGGTGTGCCACGAGAATAGTGTGCTTGATCCCGCGCTTGACGCCATAAGCGCCGCCGACATCGACATCCTGATCGACGCGGACATGGTTGGCCGGGATGCGCATCGAACGTGCGATCTGCTCAGGATATTTCGGCATCTGGATCGAGGCCCAGACGTCGAGGATCTCCCGCCACGGATCCCATGAAGCGACGACGCCGAACGTTTCGATCGGCACCGTCGAGCTGCGTCCCCAGGTGACGCGGAACGAAAGCTGGTGCTCGGCTTCGGCAAAGTGCTTGTCGACGTCGCCCCAGACAAAGGTTTTGTTGAGCAGGACGTTGGAGCCGTGTGCGGCATGAACGGCCGGGCTGTCCGGCTTGAGCGCTTCTTCCGGGTCGATCACGAAGGGCAGCGGCTCGTAAACTACGCGGACTTTCTCCGCGGCGTCCTCGGCCTGCGCGCGGGTTTCGGCCACGACCGCAGCAACCCATTCACCGGCGTAACGGACCTGATCGACGGCCAGTGGATAGCGCTGTACGTGGGGCGTATCGAGCCCGTTCATTAACGGCTCGGTGGCGGCGGCAAGTTCGTCGCCGAGAAGAATATAGTGAACGCCCGGCATGGCCTGCGCTGCCGTCGCGTCAATCGACACGATCCGAGCGGCCGCGTGTTGCGACGGCACCAGCGCCACATGCAGCGTATCGGCAAGCGCGACATCTGCGACGTAGCGGCCTCGCCCGGTGACGAAACGACGGTCCTCGCGAACGCGACGGTTACTTGAAACGAAACGCAGGCTCGTCGGCGCAGTCATTCCGCTGCCTCCCCTGATGCACGTAGCGTATTGGAATTGCGCAGACGTTCGGCGGCGATCTCCACAGCCTCAATGATCTGGCCATATCCGGTGCAGCGACAGATGTTTCCGGAAATGGTTTCGACGATATCTTCGCGGCTCGGTGTCAGCGTCCGTTGCAGCAATGTATGGGCGCTGAGAATCATGCCGGGGGTGCAGTAGCCGCATTGCAGGCCGTGCGCTTCGCAGAAGGCATCCTGGATAACGCTGAGTTCGCCGGGAGAGGGAGCGAGCCCTTCGACGGTGGTGATCTCATAGCCGTCCGCCTGCACTGCGAAGATCAGGCAGGATCGCACCGCATCGCCGTCGAGCAGAACGGTGCAGGCGCCACAAACGCCATGCTCGCAGCCGGCATGCGCGCCGGTGAGGCGAAAGTCCTCGCGCAATACGTCAAGGAGTGTCTTGCGCGGCTCGACATCGGCGATATGGGTCTGGCCATTGACACGAAGTTCGATCTTCACGGCTCAATGCCCCCTGTCAGTGTTGTTGGGCGTCGCGCGCGGCATCCAGCACGGCGCGTGCTCCGAGCGCGGCCGCAACGCGCCGGCGAAAGGCCCCGCTGGCGTGCAGGTCGCTCATGGTTTCGAGATCGGCGGTTGACGCGGCAACCGCCACGCCCACGGTAG
>JBEBWH010000284.1:0-4615 GCA_040392305.1 Bradyrhizobium sp.
CGGCGAGGTGATGACCGGCTAGAGCTTTTCCGCGTCTGATGGAATCAGAAGCGGCGCTCCAGACTATTGTTTTGACGCGTTTTCTTAACGCGAACCGGTACCCACTTCGCTTGAAAACGCTATAGCATGTTCCGGCGAAGCGGAAATCGTTTCGCCGGACAAGTGCGATGACGCAGAGCGTTTGGCACGTGATCCGCTTACTTCCTGACCAGCGGGCAGCGCGAGGCCGACAGCGGCTGGAACGCCTGCTCGCCCGGCACGGTGGCGAGCAGCTTGTAATTGTCCCAGCGCGATTTCGACTCCGAAGGAGTCTTGACCTCGAACAGGTACATGTCGTGCACCATGCGGCCGTCCTCGCGGATCCTGCCGTTGCGGGCGAACATGTCGTGGACGGGCGTCTCCTTCATCACGTTCCTGCCGGCGGCCGCGTCGGTGGTGTTCGCGGCCTTCACCGCCTTCAGATAGTGCAGCGTCGATGAATAGATGCCGGCCTGCGCCGAGGTCGGCGGCCGCTTCATGCGCGCTTCGAAGCGCTTGGTGAAGGCGCGGGTGTCGTCGTTGAGGTCCCAGTAGAACGCCTCCGCCAGCAGCAGCCCCTGCGCGGTGTCGAGGCCGATGCTGTCGATATCGGTGATGAAGGCGAGCAGCGTCGAGAGCTTCTGGCCGCCTTTGCGCAGGCCGAACTCCGAGGCCTGCTTGATGGCGTTGATGGTGTCGCCGCCGGCATTGGCGAGGCCGATCACCTTGGCTTTGGAGGCCTGCGCCTGCAGCAGGAACGAGGAGAAATCGGACGTATTGAGCGGATGGCGCACGCTGCCGAGCACCTTGCCGCCGGCTCGGGTCACGACGGCCGAAGTATCCTTTTCGAGGTCCTGGCCGAAGGCATAGTCGGCGGTGAGGAAGAACCAGGTGTCGAGCCCCTGCCGGACGGCGGCGAGCCCCGTGGTGTTGGCCTGCGCGAACGTGTCGTAGGCATAGTGCACGGAATAGGGGCCGCAGGCCTCGTTGGTGAGGCGGATCGAACCGGGGCCGCTGAACATGATGATCTTGTTGCGCGCCTTGGCCACTTCGTTGGCGGCGAGCGCGGTGGCGGAGGCGGCGACATCCATGATCGCCTCGACGCCCTGATTGTCGAACAAGTCGCGCGCCTGCGTGCCGGCGAGGTCCGCCTTGTTGAGATGATCGAGCGCGATGAACTCGATTTTGCGGTCGAGCACCATGCCGCCGAAGTCCTCGATCGCCATCTTCGCGGCCGTTTCGCTGCCGATGCCGGTGATGTCGGCGTAGAGGCCGGACATGTCGAGCAGCGCGCCGAGCCTCAGCGGCGGTTTGGTCTGCGCCTGCGCGGCGGTCGCGGCAACCATCACGACGGCGATGCAGGCGGCGCGGATGATGCGTTTCAAGGAGACCTCCCTCGTGCTTGTCGCGAGTTGTTGTGCAATGTTGCGCGTGACGCGATGTCGTTTGCTTTTGTTGGCGCGATCATGGCGCAACGCCTGGCGTGCTTCAAGCAGGCCTGGTTTGAAGGTTTTGGCGGTCGCACGACGCGAGGTGATCGGGTGCGATGATAAGACAGCGCGATGAAATCCATGCGACGGAATTCGCACGCGCGCTGCGCATCTGCGCGGTCGCGGCGATGGCGATGTCGGGTCTGGCCGCGGCCATGCCGCGTGCCGCGCTGGCCTCGGCCTGCGGCGGCGGGGCGATCGCCGAAAGCGAGGTCGCGCGCGTCATCGACGGCCGCACGGTGCGGCTTCGCGACGGCGGCGAGATCCGCCTCGCCGGGCTGGCGCCGGTGTCGCGCGGCGGCGCGGCGCTGGCGGCGCTGCTCGACGGCCGCCGCGTCACGCTGCTCGCGCCGGACGACACGCCGGACCGTTATGGCCGCCAGCACGCCTTTCCGGTTCCGGCCGGAGACGCCGCGCCGGTTCAGGTGACGCTGCTGGCGCAGGGCGAGGCGCTGGCGTCGGGACTGGCGACGCCGCCCGCCTGCGCGGCCGAACTCGCCGCCGCCGAGGCCACGGCGCGCGCCGCCGGGCGGGGGCTGTGGGCGGTTCCCGGCACGGTCCTGGATGCGGCGCGCCCTGCTGAAATTTTGGCGAAGCTCGGGCAATTTGCTATTGTCGAGGGCGAAGTGAGGTCGGTCCGGCAGGCCGGGGCCACGGTTTATGTCAATTTCGGTCCGCGCTGGACACGCGACTTCGCTGCGACTATTTCAAGGCGCCTGTTGCCAGCCTTCGAGGGCGCGGGACTTGCGCCGCTGTCGCTGGCCCATCGCCGCGTGCGCGTGCGCGGCGTCATCGAGCGCCGGGGCGGACCACGGATCGAGGTGGTCGAGGTCGGACAAATCGACGCGGCAAGCGGGCGCTGACGCGACAACCGCCCCGTAATGGCACAATTCGTGCGAGAAATCGTGCTCCGCGCCAGGCGCGGGCCGCAAAGTGTGGAAGGAACGGCGGGAGCGACCGTGACGGGCGTGGCAGAGCAGTCTGGGAACGGAAGCCGCAAGCATCCGCTGCGCCTGATCGGCGCGGCGCTGCTAGTCGGCGTCACGCTGGCGCTCGGCGCTTGCGGCGACTTGAGCCGTTTCGAGACGGCGGAGCGCCCGGCGCGGGCTGCCAAAGCGGTCAGGCCGGCCGCGCCGGCGGTGCCGACGACGGCGACCGAGCGCGAACACCAGCGCATCCTGTCGTCCTATGGCGGCGTCTATGAGGATCCGGCGCTGGAGGCGCTGATCACCGGGGCGGTCGACCGGCTGGTCGCCGCCTCCGACCGTCCCGACATGCGCTACAAGGTGACGATCCTCAACTCCGGCGCGGTCAACGCTTTTGCGCTGCCGACCGGCCAGCTCTATGTGACGCGCGGCCTGCTGGCGCTGGCAAGCGACACCTCGGAACTGTCCTCGGTGCTGGCGCATGAAATGGCGCATGTGCTCGCCCGGCATGCCTCGATCCGCGAGGAGCAGGCGCGGCAGGCGGCGGTGGTGACGCGGGTCGTCGCCGACATGAGCAACGATCCCGATCTGACCGCGCTGGCGCTCGCCAAGACCAAGCTGACGATGGCGAGCTTCTCGCGCTCGCAGGAATTCGAAGCCGACGGCATCGGCGTCGGGCTCGCCGCCAAGGCCGGCTTCGATCCCTATGGCGCGGCGCGCTTCCTCACCGCGATGGGGCGCAATGCCGATCTCAAGGCGTCGCGCGCCGGGCTCGATCCGCGCTCGCAGGATTTCCTGTCGTCGCATCCGGCGACGCCCGAGCGCGTGCAGAATGCGCAAGCCGTGGCGCGGCAACATGCCGGACCCGGCGACGAGGGCCGCGAGCGCGACGCCTATCTCGCCGCGATCAACAATCTCGTCTACGGCGAAGATCCGAGCGAAGGCTTCGTGCGCGGCCGCCGTTTCCTGCATCCCAAGCTCGGCTTCACCTTCCAGGTGCCGCAGGGCTACACGCTCGACAATACCGCGCAGGCGGTGATCGGCGTCCGCGCCGGCGGCCAGCAGGCGATGCGCTTCGACGTCGTGCGGGTGCCGGCCGACCAGCCGCTAACCGAATATCTCGCCTCGGGCTGGATGGAGAAGGTCGATCCGTCCTCGGCCGAGACCCTCAACATCAACGGCTTCCCGGCGGCGACTGCCGTCGCCCATGGTGACCAGTGGCAGTTCCGCGTGTTCGCGCTGCGCTTCGGCAGCGATGTCTACCGCTTCATCTTCGCCAGCCGCCGCAAAGGCGGCGAGAACGACCGCGATTTCCGCGACACCGTGAACACCTTCCGCCGTCTGTCGCTGGCCGAAATCGACGCGACCAAGCCGCTGCGCGTCCGTGTCGTCACGGTGAGGCCGGGCGACACCGTGGAAACGCTGGCCGACCGCATGTCGGGCGTCGATCGGCCGGCCGAGCGCTTCCGCATGCTCAACGGGCTCGGCCCGCGCGACACCGTGAGGCCGAACGAGCGCGTGAAGATCGTCACCGAATAGCGGCCGCGCAGCGCTGCCTGCGCCGCAGGCGGGGACCGCGACGCGTGCGACACTCATGACGATCCTGAAGCTGCACCGCGTCATAAGCTTTGCGCATGCGCCGCAGTCGCGGCCGGAATGCGTTGCCCCAGCACGGTCCGTCCTGCCCGCCGCCGTCGCGCCGTGGATGTCCGCAACGCGGGCGTGATGGGCGATCTCGGCCAGACTGATCCGGCCCGCGCCTCGGTGCCCAACGGTGCGCCTTCCGGGCACCTGTCTGATCCGTTTTCGGCAGATCGCATGCTGCGATGCCGCTTTCCCCGGCTTTCTTCAATTTCGCCCCTTCCGAGCGTTGCGCGCCGGTCCTTGCCCTCATTTTTGCTATTGCAAACTATTCGCAGTATAGCCAAAGATGCTTATGCGAATGATTTGCATATAAGAGGGCGGCGTGAACACGGGTGGCGTGATGAATTGGGGCTGGGCCAGGGCGGCCTGTTCGGCGATGTGCGTGGGGTTCGGGGCGACGGCGGCGCAGGCCCAGGCGGCGCAGGAGCTGCCGGAAATCGTGGTGGAATCGCCGGTGCCGCGAGCGGGCGGGGCGGGCGACGCCCGGACCGGCGCGGCGGACGGCGCGACGTCGCCGACCATGCCGCCCGGCGCGAG
>JBEBWH010000285.1:0-4611 GCA_040392305.1 Bradyrhizobium sp.
TCGGTTTCCTCGGGCGGCTCCGGCGGCGGCTCGGGTTCGGGCTTGGCCTCCTCCTCGACCGGCTTCTCCGGCTCGGGTTCAGGCTGCTCCTCGGCCTCGACCATCTGCGGTCCGGGGGCGATGTCCTGCTGCGGCACCTCGGGGGCGACCGCCAGCGGGGCCAGTTCCATCATGATCGCGGCCGGCGGATCGCCCGCCGCGATCGGTGGCTGCGGCCAGTTCAGCGCCAGCCAGATGCCACCGCCGTGCAGGGCGGCGACCGCGACCCCGGCGGCCGCCCAGCGCAACGCCGCGGCCGTTGTGACCGCGCCCGCAGCCCGGCCGTCGGGGTCGCGCCAGTCGATCATGGTTCGGTCGCCGCCACCGGCGCGGCGCTGCCGGCACCACCTGCCTGGGCCTGGCCGGTATCCTCCAGCCCGACCAGCGCGATCTTGAGATAGCCGGCCTGTCGCAGCAGGTTCATTACCTTCATCAGTTCGTTATAAGCCACCGCCCCGTCGGCGCGCAGGAACACGCGCTGCTCGCGGTCGTTGCTGGTCTGCTGGTCCAGCGTCGCCTGCAGGGCGTCACGCGGCACGTCGTCATTGCCGAGCGCTAGCCGCAGATCCTGCTTCACCGTCAGGAACAACGGCTTGTCCGGGCGCGGCTGCGGTTGGGCGTTCGAGACCGGCAGGTCGACGGCGACGTCCACCGTGGATAGCGGCGCCGCCACCATGAAGATAATCAAGAGCACCAGCATGACGTCGATGAACGGCGTGACGTTGATCTCGCTGAGTTCATCGATGCCGCCGTCCTGCGGATCTTTAAGCGATACGGCCATGGCGCATCACTCGGCGGCGGGACGGATGCGCGACAGTGGCACCACCGAGGACGGCGCGGCGAGGCCGCGCTCCTGCCGTTCCAGATCGCGCGAGATGTGCTGGATGATCTCGCCGGAGGCGTCCGACAATAGCGCGCGATAGCTCGCAAGCGCACGCGCGAACACGTTGTAGATGATCACCGCCGGGATCGCGGCGACGAGACCGAGCGCCGTCGCCAGCAGCGCCTCGGCGATGCCCGGCGCCACCACGGCAAGATTGGTGGTCTTGCTTTGGCTGATGCCGATGAACGAGTTCATGATGCCCCACACCGTGCCGAACAGGCCGACGAACGGGGCGGTGGCGCCGATGGTGGCCAACAGCCCGGTGCCGCGGGCGATGTCGCGGCCGGCTTTCGCCTCGATGCGCGACAGCGCGATGGCAAGGCGCTCCTTGATGCCCTCGGCCGAGAGGTCTGGCGAGCGCCGCACCTCGCGCTCGGCCGCCGCCATCAGCCCGGCCACCACGCCCTTGCGGGTCCAGCCGCCATCGATGGCGGCCTGCGCGGCTTGCAAACTGTCGGCGCGTGCCAGCTTGCGCACGCAACTGCGCGCCCGCCGCCGTGCCGCCGCCAGCTCCAGTCCCTTGGCGAACCACACCGTCCACGTCACCAGCGAGGCGAAGGCGAGCCCGATCATCACCGCCTTCACGACGATATCGGCCTGCAGGAACATCCCCCACGGCGACAGGTCGTGTGGCAGCGCCGACGCCGAGACCGATGGAGAAAGCGCGGGTGCGGGCGCGGAAGCATTCGGCGCCGGTTGCGCGGCCAGCGGCGCGGCAGTCGGCGTATCGGTCGATGTCGCGGCGGGCGGCGCCGGTGCATCGATGGTCGGCGGCAACGCCGGGCTGCCGGGAGGTGCTCCGATCGCATCCGGCGAATTGGCGGCGGCCGATGTCGATGGCTGTACGGCTGGTCCGGGTGCCTGCGTCTCGCTGCCGCTCTGCGCCAATGCGGCCCCGGCGATCGGCGATGCGATCAGCCCGAGCACAACTGTAAACACAACCAGCAGCCTCGCAGCCCATGCTGTCGAGAGGTTTCCTGATTTCGGCATCATGACGCGGCGTCTCTCTATGTGTTTCGATCCGGCTGACAACGGGGCCTGTCGCGGTCCCGACTCGAAGCGACCTTCGCGCCGAACGATCTGATTCCCGACAAGCACGGATCGAAAGGATGCTTTCATCAACCGCTCCTTCAGCCGGTTCATCGCTTGTCGAAGCGACATACTCCCGATTGCTTGCGACAAAAACCAATGTGCGACGAAAAGTAGCTTTCAGGTCGAAGTCCCCATCAGCCCGAATTATTTGCACTTCTTTTCAATGGTTTCTTGCAGCGAGCCAGTCTCTGCTAAGCGATATTGCACTGTCTGACAATGTAGTGGTGCCGCTTCTTTAGACGCCTTCTACAAATGCGGGAATTTGCTTCCTGTAATAGCTGCCGTCCTGACAACGTTTCCTTGGGGGCAGCAATTGATGAACACAAGACTTGAGAGCCAATTTTACTCGACGATCTCGCATCTTGCGTTGTCGGCGGGTCTTGCTGTGTCGCTATCTGCGGTGTCGCAGTCGGCTTCCGCGCAACAGCCGTCGCAAGCCGCCCCCCCTCGCTCCAGCAACATTGTTCTGGACACCATCAACGTTGAAGGTGCACCGGGCACGGTTGCAAATGATGGGTCCTACCTCGCCACCACCGCGTCGTCTCCGAAGCAGACCGCTCCGCTGTTGGACACGCCGCAGACGGTGACGGTCGTGCCGCAGGCCGTCATTCGCGAGACCGGCGCGCGCAATCTCACGGAAGTCCTGCGCAACACCCCCGGCATTACCTTTGACGCTGGCGAGAACGGGTTCGGGACTTCGACGAACACTTTCAAGATGCGCGGCTTCGATTCGAGCGGCAGTGTCTTCATGGACGGCGCGCGCAGTTCAGGCTCATTCCCGCGCGACACGTTCAATGTCGATCGCGTCGAGGTGTTCAAGGGCGCGGCTGCCGACAACGGGCGCGGCAATGCCGGTGGCTACGTCAACATGACGACCAAGCTTCCTTCGCTGCAGAACTTTACGAGCGGCGATGTGGGCATCGGCTTCTCCGAACATGGCAATCAGCCTCAGAAGCGCGGAACGGTCGATCTGAACTATGTTGTCGCGCCGAACACCGCGGTTCGCTTCAACGGCATGCTCGAGGGCAGCGGTCTGTCGGGCCGCGACCTGGCGGAAAACAAGGCATGGGGCGTCGCGCCGTCGGTCGCGCTGGGGCTGGGGACCGACCTGCGGGCGTTTCTGTCATACGAGCATCTGTCACGACGCGACCGGCCTGACTGGGGCGTGCCGGGGGCAACCGTTCCCGGACTCGTAACCTATAATCCGCTCACCGCCGGCGTTCCGCGTAGCGCATTTTACGGTCTGCGATCCGACTTCGACAATGTCGATGCCGATCGGCTGCTCGGCCGGATCGAATACGACATCACGCCGCGCGCGACGATTAGCAACCAGACGGTGTGGTCTCAGGTCGATCGCACGGCGCGCTTCACGACCCCGACCGGATTTACTGCGCCGGCGACCGTGCCGACCAGCACGCTGTTCTACGACCGGCGCAACCAGTCGGTCAGCAACATCACCAACCTGTCGTTCGATTTCGACACCGGGCCGGTCAATCACAAGATTGCCACCGGCATCGAATTCAGCCACGAGACCTCCGACGGCAACCGGTTCGGCAACGTCAATCCGGGCGGCACGAATCTTTTCAACCCCAATCCCGATCGCGCCGGCGCTGCGCCGTTCAATCCGACGCAAACCAACAGCGCGAAGGTGACAACCGTTGCCGGCTATATCTACGACACCATCAAGCTCTCGGAGCAGTGGCAGATCACCGGCGGGTTGCGCGCCGAGCATTATAAAGTGGAAGTCGACAGCCGCACCATTGCCGGCGCACCGACCGGCATCGGCAGCTTCGATGTCGCGCACACAACGCTGAGCGGAAAGGTCGGCGTGGTGTACAAGCCCGCGCCGAACGGCAGCCTGTACGCCTCGTTCGGCGTCTCGCATTTGCCGCCGGGGTCGTATCTGTCTAACGAAGATATCTCGCGGACGGATGACAATGCTTTCCCCGGCCTTGTGCGCGGGGCCGATCCGGTGCGCTTCCACAACTATGAAGTCGGCACCAAGTGGGATCTTTTCGATAAGCGGTTGAGCCTCACGGCTGCGCTGTTCCGCACCGAGAAGGTCAACGCGCCGATCACGGGCTGCACGCCGAACATTCCCAATACGATCACGTCGGGTTGCTCAGGCCCCACCGTGTTGCAGGGATACGGCAAGCAGATCGTCCAGGGCCTTGAACTTGGCGCTGCCGGCAACATTACCGAGAACTGGAAGGTTTTCGGTGGGTTGCTTCTGATGAAGTCCGAGAAGAGGTACAGTCGGGAACAAGAAGTTGCCCGAATGACTGCATCGCTGGCGCAGGACTATCCGGTTGGCTGGCGGGACGGCTTTAGTGGCGACCAGCTTTCATTCACGCCGGAGGTTTCCGCGAATCTGTGGACGACCTATAAAATCCCCACCACCAATCTCACCATTGGGGGCGGCGTCCAGTATGTCGGATCGTCCTATCTCGGTCGTCCTGACGATGCCGAACGTATCGTGCCCAATGGTCGCTTCGGCAAGCTGCCGGCTTACACGCTCGTTCATCTGATGGCCTCTTACGAAATCTACAAGGACATCCACATCCGGTTCAACGTCGATAACGTGGCCGACACGAAAT
>JBEBWH010000286.1:0-4565 GCA_040392305.1 Bradyrhizobium sp.
TCGACACCGCCATCACGCTCAACGCCATGCACCCCGATATTCTGGTGGTGCGGCACAAGGCGTCCGGCGCGGTCGAACTGCTCGCGCGCAAGGTCGACGGCGCGGTGATCAATGCCGGCGACGGCGCGCACGAACATCCGACGCAGGCGCTGCTCGATGCGCTCGCCATCCGCCGCAACAAGGGGCGGCTCGACGGCCTGATCGTCGCGATCTGCGGCGACGTGCTGCATTCGCGCGTGGCGCGCTCCAACATCCTGCTGCTCAACACAATGGGCGCGCGCGTGCGCGTGGTCGCGCCCTCGACGCTGTTGCCGCCCGGCATCGAGCGCATGGGCGTGGAAGTCGCGCGCGACATGCGCGAGGGTCTCGACGGCGCGGATATCGTGATGATGCTGCGATTGCAGCGCGAGCGCATGGACGGCTCCTTCGTGCCGTCCAGCGGTGAGTATTTCCAGTTCTTCGGCCTCGACCAGAAGAAGCTCGGCTATGCCAAACCCGACGCGCTGGTGATGCATCCCGGCCCGATGAACCGCGGCGTCGAAATCGACTCGCTGGTCGCCGATGGCGCGCAGTCGCTGATCCGCGAGCAGGTCGAGATGGGCGTCGCCGTGCGCATGGCCGTGCTCGACGCGCTGGCGCGGAACCTGCCCAATGCGTGACGCCATGCGACAAGACCATCGCCCCCTGCTCCTCAAGAATGCGCGGCTGATCGATCCCGCGCGCGGCGCCGACAGCGACGGCGACATGCTGATCGTCGACGGCGTCATCCGCGACACCGGGCGCGGCCTCGGACGGCCGGACGGCGCCGAGGTGATCGACTGCGCCGGCAAGGTCGTCGCGCCCGGCCTGATCGACATGCGCGCCTTCGTCGGCGAGCCGGGCGCGAGCCACCGCGAGACATTCGCATCCGCCAGCCAGGCGGCAGCGGCGGGCGGCATCACCACCATCATCTGTCAGCCGGATACTTCGCCGGTGATCGACAATTCGGCCACGGTGGATTTCGTGCTGCGGCGCGCGCGCGACACCGCGATCGTCAACATCCACCCGATGGCGGCGCTGACCAAGGGCCTGCGCGGCGAGGAAATGACCGAATTCGGCCTGCTCAAGGCGGCCGGCGCGGTGGCGTTCACCGACGCCACGCGCAGCGTCATGAATACGCAGGTGATGCGCCGCGCGCTGACTTATGCGCGCGAGTTCGATGCGCTGATCGCGCATCATACCGAGGACCCGCATCTCGTCAGCGACGGCGTGATGAACGAGGGCGAACTCGCCTCACGCCTCGGCCTGATGGGCATCCCGGCGGCGGCGGAAGCGGTGGTGCTGGAGCGCGACATGCGCCTCGTCGCGCTCACGCGCGGCCGCTATCACGCCGCCTCCGTGACCTGCACGGACTCGCTCGACATTCTCCAGCGCGCGCGTGACGCGGGGCTTGCCGTCAGCGCGGCGGCATCGATCAACCACCTCGCGCTCAACGAAAACGACATCGGCCCCTATCGCACCTTCCTCAAGCTGTCGCCGCCGCTGCGCACAGAGGATGATCGCGCCGCGCTGGTCGCCGCGATCGGCTCCGGCCTCGTCGACGTCATCATGTCCGACCACAATCCGCAGGACGTCGAGACCAAGCGCCTGCCGTTCGCGGAAGCCGAGCCGGGCGCGGTCGGACTGGAAACCATGCTGGCGGCCGGATTGCGGCTCGTCGCCAATGGCGAGATCGAACTCATCGCGCTGCTGCGCGCCATGTCGACCCGCCCCGCCGAACTGCTCGGGCTGCCCGGCGGCACGCTGCGCGCCGGCGCGCCGGCCGACCTCGTGGTGATCGACCTCGATACGCCCTGGCTGCTCGATCCGCTTCAGCTGCGCTCGCAGTGCCAGAGCACGCCGTTCGACGAAGCGCGCTTTACCGGCCGCGCCGTTCGCACCATTGTCAGCGGCCGTACCGTCCACGAGATTTTGTGAGGACGCATGACCGGCGCCGTCATCGCAGCTCTTGTTCTTGGCTACCTGCTCGGCTCGATCCCGTTCGGGCTGATCCTGACCCGGCTGGCGGGCACAGTGGACGTTCGCTCGATCGGCTCGGGCAATATCGGCGCGACCAACGTGCTGCGCACCGGGCGCAAGGGGCTGGCCGCGGCGACCCTGATCGCCGACATGCTCAAGGGCACGGTCGCCGTGCTGATCGCAGCGCGACTGTGGGGACAGGACGCGGCGATGGTCGCCGGGTTCGGCGCGTTTATCGGCCACCTGTTTCCGGTGTGGCTGAAGTTCAAGGGCGGCAAGGGCGTCGCCACCTATATCGGCGTGCTGCTGGGGCTGGCCTGGCCCTTCGCGCTCTCCTTCTGCGCCATCTGGCTCCTGGTCGCATGGCTGACGCGCTTCTCCTCGCTGGCGGCGCTGGTGGCGAGCCTGTCGATGCCGCCGATCCTGTGGTGGTCGCGCCATGACGACCTCGCGGCGCTGTTTGCTGGCCTGACGGTGCTGTTGTGGTTCATGCACCGCGCCAACATCGCCCGCCTGCGCGCCGGGACCGAAGGCCGGATCGGCGCGAAAACATAATCGCCACACTTTCAGGTTGTCCCCTCCGCAGAGTTCGGCGAAACTGACGCCGTGGTGGAGCACTCCAGACCGGCATTCGTCCTCACCGATGCGCAGCGGATCGACTGGTTGCGGCTGATCCGCAGCGAACGCGTCGGACCGCGCACCTTCCGCTCACTGGTGAACCATTGCGGCAGCGCCCGCGCGGCGCTCGAACGCCTGCCCCATCTGGCGCGACGGGGCGGCGCCGCCAGCGCCGGCCGCATCTGCACGCAGCACGAAGCGGAAGCCGAGTTCGCTGCCGCCGCCCGTCGCGGCGTCCGCTATGTCGCTCCCGGCGAAGCGGGCTATCCGCCCCTGCTGGCGACCCTCGACGATGCCCCGCCCCTGCTGGCGATCCGCGGCAACGAGGCGGCGCTGAAACGTCCGATGGTGGCGCTGGTCGGTTCGCGCAACGCCTCCGGCGCGGGACTTAAATTCAGCCAGACGCTCGCACGCGATCTCGGCGCGGCCGGTTTCGTGATCGTCTCGGGGCTCGCCCGCGGCATCGATCAGGCCGCCCACCGCGCGAGCCTCGCGGGCGGCACGATTGCCGTGCTCGCCGGCGGCCATGACCGCATCTATCCGCCGGAGCATGAGCCCCTGCTGCAGGCGTTGATCGACGCAGGCGGCGCCGCCATCTCGGAAATACCGATGGGGCATGTCCCGCGCGGCCGCGACTTCCCGCGCCGCAATCGCCTGATCTCCGGCGTCGCGCTCGGCGTCGTCGTGATCGAGGCCGCGCACCGCTCCGGCTCGCTGATCACGGCCCGGCTCGCCAACGAGCAGGGGCGCGTGGTGTTCGCGGTGCCGGGCTCGCCGCTCGATCCGCGCGCGGCCGGCACCAATGATCTGATCAAGCAGGGCGCAACGCTGATCACCGAGGCGGCCGACATCGTCGAGACGCTGGGACCGATGCTGACCCATCCGGTCGAATGGCCGGCGGGCGAGCCGGACGACGTGTTCGATGCTCCCGCCGAGCCTGCCGAGGACGAGCGCGCTCGCGTCAGGGCGCTGCTCGGCCCGGCTCCCGTTTCGACCGACGACCTTATCCGCATGGCGGACACCTCGGCGGCGGTGGTGCGGACGGTGCTGCTGGAACTCGAACTGGCCGGGCGCATCGAACGCCAGCGGGCAGGCACGGTGACAGTCATCTGAAAAGCGGCCTGCCGGCGCGGCCCTCAGGACTGCTGTCCCTTGAGGTGACGACGGACCACGTCATCAGCCTCGAGCTTGGCCATATCGAGCAGATATCCGAGCGTTTCCAGGCGATGACGGCGGGCCAGCAGTCCAAGTTCCGCAATCCGGCTCGCAATGAACTGCGCCGCTTCCACCGGTCCGCCATCGTGGACTTCCGGTTGGGACTGCGCCTCGCGCAGCTTTTTTCGCGCACCGGACAACATCGCCTCTCGCCCTCCCCGTATAGTAAGCCTACTCCGGATCGGCACGCTCCGTCATATCCAACTTAAGGTTGAATCAAAGCCAGCATACACACGCATAAGTTTAAATTCCACCATAAACTTCGCGTCACCTCATTTGACAGCGGGCATCTCTTTACCCATGTTCCGGCGGACCGAGCCGCCCGACTCCCGTGAGCCCGGCCGGACCTCCTGTCTAAGCTGTTGGAACAACATGAATATCGTCATTGTCGAATCGCCTGCAAAGGCGAAGACGATCAACAAGTACCTGGGCTCCGCCTACGAGGTGGTGGCCTCCTTCGGCCATATCCGAGACCTTCCGGCCAAGAACGGATCGGTCGATCCCGACGCCGATTTCAAGATGATCTGGGAGACGGACCCCAAGGCGGCCGGCCGCATGAACGACATCGCCCGCGCGGTCAAGAGTGCCGACAAGCTGATCCTCGCCACCGACCCGGATCGCGAAGGCGAGGCGATTTCCTGGCACGTCCTCGAAGTGCTGAAGCAGAAGCGCGCGCTGAAGGATCAGGAGATCGAGCGCGTGGTGTTCAACGCCATCACCAAGCAGGCGGTGAC
>JBEBWH010000287.1:0-4539 GCA_040392305.1 Bradyrhizobium sp.
TCACGTGCAGGCGTAGCGACACCTCGTCGATTCACGATGTAGTCATCGTCCAATATACGACAAGAATGGTTTGGTGACAGCGTAGGTGCCGCACGACGGCACGGTTTCGAGGCCGAAGCTTTCCAAACATCAGTATAGCGTCGCACCCGTGACAAACCGCCTCGCGCATCCGCTTGGCGGTTGATCCGCTTCGCATGTTAACTTACATTCATTTCAGAAATTTCTGAAATTCATGAAGTTGCATACTATGAACCTCTCCCCAACTATTCAGGCCTTCGTCTTGCATTTCGGCGAAATGGGCAACCGCTGGGGCATCAACCGTACTGTCGGGCAGATTTATGCACTGCTCTACGTCTCGCCGAAACCACTCTGCGCCGACGCCATCGTCGAGGCGCTCGGCATTTCGCGGTCCAACGTCTCGATGAGCCTTCGCGAGCTTCAGGCGTGGAATCTCGTCATCCTGAAGCATGTTCCCGGCGACCGGCGTGATTTCTTCACCGCCCCCGACGATGTCTGGCAGATTTTCCGCACGCTCGCAGAGGAGCGCAAGAAGCGAGAGGTCGATCCAACCCTGTCGGTGTTGCGCGACCTTCTCATGCTAGAACCCGCCAATGACGACGAGCGCTATGCCCGCGCGCGCCTTTCGGAGATGCACGGTCTGATCGAACAGGTGACCAACTGGTACGACGACGTCAAGAAACTCGATGCCGGACGGCTCGCATCGCTGCTGTCGCTCGGCTCGAAGGTCACGCGGTTTCTGGGTAAACGCGACAGGATCATCTCGATAGGGCGCGGGCGCAGAAAAGCGGACCGCCCATGAGCGTTTCGGGGAACACTAGCGCGCAGGCCACAATCACGGCGTGCGCCGCCAGCGATGCCGGTGATGATCCGTCCGTCCGCGCCGCCTCTCCACCTGCGTCGACGACGCGGCCTGACCTGCCCCGTTTCGCCGCAGCCCTTCAGATATCCGCCTCGCTTCTGTGGATACCGCAGGCGGCAGCTATCGCCTTCGCCATTGGAAACATCGCCGATGGCGCACCTGCGCAGGCGGCGATACTGCCGGCTCTCTGCGTCTTCGTCATCGGTATTCTGCGCGCAGCGCTCGAGCGTGCCGGCGCCACCCGCGCCTATGATGCCGCCCGCGCCCACCTCTCTACCATGCGCGCGCGCGCCGCCGCCGCCGTTGCGACACGTTCTCCCCTCGATGCCTTACGGCCTTCCTCCGGCCTCGTCGCCAGCACGCTCACCGAGCAGGCCGACGCCATCGTTCCCTATCTGGCAAGGTTTCAGCCGCTGCGCATCAGCGCCGCTGTTGTACCACCGATCATTCTAGGCTTCGTATTCGTCTTTTCGTGGGTCGCCGCCCTCGCCTTGCTGATGGCAGCGCCCGTCATACCCATCTTTATGGCGCTGATCGGCTGGCAGGCGAAAGCGGCCAGCGAAAGGCAGCTTACCCGTATGGGTAACATGAACGCCTTCCTTCTCGATCGGCTGCGCGGACTCGCCACCATCCGCGCCTTCGATGCGGTGGATAGTACCGCCCTCCGGCTGCGCGCAAACGCAGAAGAACTGCGAACCTCCACCATGGCGGTGCTACGCGTCGCGTTCCTGTCGTCGGCGGTTCTGGAACTGTTCGCTGCGCTCGGCGTGGCGCTGGTGGCGGTCTATGTCGGGTTTCATTTTCTGGGAGAACTGAACTTCGGTGCTTGGGGCGGAAAGCTGACGCTGGCGCAGGGTCTCTTCGTCCTGCTGCTCGCGCCCGCCTTCTTCGAGCCGCTACGTGATCTCTCGTCCGTCTGGCACGACCGCGCCGCCGGGCAAGCAGGACTGGAGGCGCTCGACCGCATTACGCGGGGCGGAACGAAAATCGTTGGCGGCCCGGAAAGTACAGCCGTCGAAGTCTCCGGTGCACTTTCGGTGTGGATCGACGGCCTCACCTTCCGCCATGCCGAATCGGCGAACGCGACCTTAAGCGATTTCGCCCTATCCATCGACCCCGGCGAACATGTCGCGGTGATGGCCCCTAGCGGTGGCGGAAAATCCACCTTGCTGGCGCTTGTCGCGGGCCTTTCGTCGCCCGATAACGGCATCGTCCGGCTTGGCGGCGAACCGATGAACCATGCCAGTGCCGCTCACCTGCGTGCTCGCATCGCATGGCTCGGCCAGCCCCCGCATATCTTTTCCGGCACGCTCCGCAGCAACATCACACTCGGGCGACCAGGCATCGGCACGAGGGACGTTGCCCACGCCACGGAAGCCGCCCATATCGCACACCTTGCCGCGCAACGTGGCCATGCGATGATCGGCGAGAACGGAGCCGGCCTGTCGGGCGGCGAGACTTTGCGGCTGGCGCTAGCGCGTGCGGCTGTGGGCATCCGGCCCGGCCTGATCCTTGTGGACGAGCCGACCGCTCATCTCGATTCTGTCACAGCCACTGAAATTACCGACCGCCTGCTGGCCATCGCGGAAGGGACAACACTGGTCGTCGCCACCCACGATCCCGCGCTTGCGGCCCGCATGGACCGCGTGGTCATGCTGCCCGCTCCTGCGCAGCTTGAGGTTCTGGCATGAGCCGTCTCTCCGCCCTACGCCCCGTGCTCGCCCTGTTCTGGGCCGGTGACCGCCGCATGCTCGTCTATGGCACCCTGCTGTCTTTCACCACAGCACTTGCCGGCATTGCTTTGCTCGGGCTGTCCGGCTGGTTCATCGCCGCAACGTCGATCGCAGGCCTCACGCTCATCACGGCGCTCACTTTCGACGTGTTCATGCCGTCCGCCGGCATCCGCCTTCTTGCCATAGGCCGCACCGCCTCGCGCTACGGCGAAAGGCTTGTCACCCACGACGCCACGCTAGGCGTGCTGGCTCACCTGCGCGAGCACGTGTTTCGCGGGTTCGCCCGTGCCGACGCAGCACGTGGTCTGGCCGCCAACCCGTCACGGCTCCTGTTTCGGCTCACCATCGATATCGACGCCCTCGATTCGCTTTACCTGCGGGTGCTGGCGCCCGTGCTCGTCGCAGCCGGCGCAGCCCTGGCCATCGCAGCCGCGCTCGTTTTCGTCCACCCCTTGCTCGGCCTTTCCTCCGCCATCGTCCTGCTGGCCGCGGGCCTTGGTATTCCGTTTCTCGCCTCTCGCCGCGCTGCAGCATTCGCCCGCCTCCGCGCCCACGCGTTAGAGGCCCTGCGGTCGCGCTCCATCGACCTCGTGCGGGGACAGGCCGACCTTGCCATGACGAATCGTCTTGGCGCGCAGGTTCGTGCCATCGAAGCCGCAGACATTCGTCTGGCCCAAGCCGACCGCGCGCTTAATCGTGCCGAGGCCGGTGCGGGCTTCGGTCTCGGCATTCTATCCGCAGCCCTGCTCGCCGGCGTCTTGCTTGCAGCCGCCTTCCTTGCCGAAGCCGGCACCATCGGCGTACCAATCGCCACTTTTGCCGTGCTGCTGGCGCTTGCCAGCCTGGAACCCTTCGCGCTCCTGCGCCGCGGCGCGGTCGAGTTCGGCCGCACACTTCAGGCGGCAACGCGCCTCGGCCCGCGCCTGACGAACCGCTCAGACCCACCTAAGCTCGGCCGTTCCGCAGCACATGGCATGGCGATCAGGCTGGAGTCTGTAAGCGTCGGCCATCCCGGCGCGGCGCGTTCGGTCCTGTCCGACATTTCCGTCGCCATCCGCCCCGGCGAACGCATCGCACTGGTGGGTGCGAGCGGAGTTGGCAAATCCACGCTTCTATCGCTGTTAGCCGGAGAACTGAACGCTTCAAGCGGCAATCTCACTGTCCATCCCTGTGGCCTGCTCACCCAGCGCACTGAGCTTTTCCGCGACACGCTGCGTGGCAATCTCGCGCTCGCCCGCCCCGGCGCATCCGATACCGAAATGATAGCGGCGCTCGAAGCTGCGGGTCTGGCAAGCTATGTCGCATCTCTGCCCGGCGGTCTCGACACGATACTCGGCGAGGGCGGTGCCGGGCTTTCCGCTGGTCAGGCGCGCCGTCTGGCGCTTGCTCGCCTGCTGTTGCGCGATGCGGCCCTCTGGCTGCTCGACGAGCCGACAGAAGGCCTCGACGGTAACACTGCACGTGACGTGGTCGCGCGCCTCGATGAACGCGCCACCGGCCGCATCCTGGTCGTCGCCACCCACACACGCCGCGAGGCGTCGCTTGCCGACCGTATCCTCGTGCTGCGTGACGGCCGCATCGCCGCCGACGTTGCCCGCGGCACACCCGCCTTTGACATGGAACTCAGCCAGCTGAGGCCCGATTGACATGACCCACCGGAGCCAGAAATGGAACTGAACATCGTCGACCTGTCGCGACTGCAATTCGCCATCACCGCGCTGTACCACTTCCTTTTCGTGCCGCTCACCATCGGCCTGTCGATCCTGATGGCGATAATGGAGACGGTCTACGTCATGACCGGCCGTGACATATGGCGCCAGATGACCAAGTTCTGGGGCACCCTGTTCGGTATCAACTTCGTGCTCGGTGTCGCCACCGGCATCGTGATGGAGTTCCAGTTCGGCATGAACTGGAGCTACTACAGCC
>JBEBWH010000288.1:0-4505 GCA_040392305.1 Bradyrhizobium sp.
ACGACGCCGCCTATTTCGCCGGCACCAATCGCAACAAGCGCTCGATCGGCCTCGATCTCGCCTCGGACGGCGGCCGCGCCGTGCTGCTGCATATGCTTGAGGCGGCCGACGTCCTGATCGAGAATTTCAAGCCGGGCACGCTGGAGAAATGGGGCATCGGCAACGCGGCGCTGCGCGAGCGCTTTCCGCGGCTGATCCATTGTCGCATCTCCGGCTTCGGCGCCGACGGCCCGCGCGGCGGCAATCCCGGCTACGACGCCGTGATCCAGGCCATGGCGGGACTGATGGCGGCCAACGGCTCGCCCGACAGCGGCCCGATCCGGATCGGCGTGCCGGTGGTCGATATCGGGACCGGTCTCTACGCCGCCGTCGGCATCCTGATGGCGCTGGCGGAGCGCCAGAAATCCGGTCTGGGCCAGTTTCTCGAAACCACGCTGTACGAGACCGGGCTCGCGGTGATGCATCCGCACACCGCCAACTATTTCATGCACGGCAAGCCGCCGAAGCTGACCGGCAACCCGCACCCCAATCTCGCGCCCTACGAAGTCTACCCGACCCGCGACGGCGACATCTTCATGGGCGTGGGCAACGACGGCACTTTCCGCAAGCTCTGTCAGGTGGTCGGCAAGCCGGAGCTGGGCGCCGATCCCCGCTTCGCCCGCAACAAGGACCGCCTTGCCAATCGCGAAGCGCTGCGCGCCGAACTGGTCGCGGTGTTTTCCCAGCACGACGGCGAGCCGTTGTGCGACCGCCTGCTGGCCGCCGGCCTCCCCGCCGGGCCGGTGCAGGGCATCGACAAGGCGCTGACCAACGCCCACACGCTGGCGCGCGGCGACATCATCGAGAAGGACTGGTACAGGGGCGTCGCCTCGCCGATCCGGTTCGACCGCAGTGAGGCGAGTTTGCGCTATACGCCGCCGAGATTCAGCGAGCACGCCGAGGAGGTCCTCGCCGAGTTCGGCTACACCGCCGACGAGATCGCCAAGCTGGTGGCATCCGGCGCGGTCAGCGGACGCACGCGCAAGCGCTGAGGGCGCGCATTTAGCGCTTCCCTAAAGCGAAGGTCGCCCGCTACCATCGTCACGCACGCGTCATGCCGGGCTGCTAACCGGCCACGACAGGACCGGCGACCGTAGCGGGAGGAATCGATGGGTATGCAACGACTGGGTCTGGCTGCCGCCGTCGCGGCAAGTTTCGCCTTCGCCGCGTCGGCGCAGGCGGCGACCGAAATTCATTGGTGGCACGCCATGACCGGCGGCAACAACGAGGTCGTGGTCCGGCTCGCCAACGAATTCAACGCCGCGCAATCCGACTACAAGGTCGTGCCGACCTACAAGGGCGGCTACGCCGACGCCATGAATGCCGGGATCGCGGCGTTTCGCGCCGGCAACGCCCCGCACATCCTGCAGGTGTTCGAGGTCGGCACCGCCACCATGATGGCGGCGACCGGCGCGGTGAAGCCGGTCTACAAGCTGATGCAGGACGCGGGCGAAAAATTCGAGCCCGGCGCTTATCTCTCCGCCATCACCGGCTATTACTCGACCTCCAAGGGCGAGATGCTGTCGTTCCCGTTCAATTCCTCGTCCACCGTGATGTGGGTCAATCTCGATGCGCTGAAGAAGGCCGGCATCAACGAAATTCCGAAGACCTGGCCGCAGGTGTTCGAGGACGCGAAAAAGCTGAAGGCGGCGGGGCATTCCACCTGTGGCTTCTCCAATGCCTGGGTGACATGGGTCAATCTCGAACAGCTTTCGGCGTGGCACAACGTGCCGCTGGCGAGCAAGGCCAACGGGCTGGACGGCTTCGACACCGAGCTGAAGTTCAACGGCCCCTTGCAGGTCAAGCACCTGGAGACGCTGATCGAATTGCAGAAAGACAAGACCTACGACTATTCCGGCCGCACCAATGCCGGCGAGGGCCGCTTCACTTCGGGCGAGTGCGCGCTCTTCCTGACCTCGTCGGGCTTCTTCGGCAACGTCAAGGGCCAGGCCAAGTTCAACTGGACCAACGCGCCGATGCCCTATTATCCCGATGCCGCCGGCGCGCCGCAGAACTCGATCATCGGCGGCGCCTCGCTGTGGGTGATGGGCGGCAAATCGGCGGAAGACTACAAGGGCGTGGCCAAATTCTTCGCCTTCCTGTCCGACACCGACCGCCAGGTCGCGATCCACAAGGCATCCGGCTATCTGCCGATCACCAAGGCCGCCTACGCCAAGGCCAGGGACGAGGGCTTCTACAAGGAGCACCCTTATCTGGAAACTCCGCTCAAGGAGTTGACCAACAAGGAGCCGACCGAGAACTCCCGCGGCCTGCGGCTCGGCAACATGGTGCAGCTCCGCGAGGTATGGGCGGAGGAGATCGAGCAGGCGCTGGCGGGGAAGAAGACCGCCAAGGAGGCGCTCGACGCCGCCGTCAGCCGCGGCAACCAGATGCTGCGCCAGTTCGAACGCACGGCCGTGAAGTAACAATCA
Source organism: Bradyrhizobium sp. (assembly GCA_040392305.1). Taxonomy (GTDB): domain Bacteria; phylum Pseudomonadota; class Alphaproteobacteria; order Rhizobiales; family Xanthobacteraceae; genus PRO6. Next base: position 2,472 of record JBEBWH010000288.1, read on the forward strand.
AACGAATGCGCAAAACGTCGTTGCCGGACTTGATCCGGCAACCCATCCTGCGAAGATAATGGATGTCCGGGTATCGCCCGGACATGATGCTGTCGAAGGCTCATGCAGAAACAGGCCGTCTTCACCTCCCGCTGGCTGCCCGTCGCACTGATCGCGCCACAGCTTGCGATCGTGCTGGTGTTCTTCTACTGGCCCGCGCTGCAGGCGATGTGGCAGTCGTTCCTGTTGCAGGATGCGTTCGGCCTCTCCACCACCTTCGTGTGGTTCGAGAACTATCGCGAACTGTTGCGCGAACCCGACTACTTCAACGCGGTGGTGCGCACCTTCGCGTTCTCCGCCGCCATCGCCGGCGCTTCGCTCGCGCTTGGACTGTTGTTCGCGGTGATGGCCGACAAGCCGTTGCGCGGCTCGACCGTCTATCGGACGCTGATGATCTGGCCCTACGCGGTGGCGCCGCCGGTGGTCGGGGTGCTGTGGGTCTTCATGCTGCATCCCTCGCTCGGCATCCTCGCGCAAGGGTTACGGTCGCTCGGCGTGGACTGGAATCCGCTGCTCGACGGCAATCAGGCGGCGGCGCTCGTCATCCTCGCCTCGGTGTGGAAACAGATCTCGTACAATTTCCTGTTCTTCCTCGCGGGTCTTCAGGCCATCCCGATGAGCGTGATCGAGGCGGCCGCCATCGACGGCGCGCGCCCGGTGCGCCGGTTCTGGACCATCATCTTCCCGCTGTTGTCGCCGACCATCTTCTTCCTGATCGTCATCAATGTCGTCTACGCCTTCTTCGACACCTTCGGCATCATCGACACGATGACGCGCGGCGGCCCCGCCAAGGCCACCGAAACGCTGGTCTACAAGGTCTATCTCGACGGCCTGCTCGGCAGCAATCTCGGCTCCTCCGCCGCGCAGTCGGTCATCCTGATGGCGATCGTCATCGCGCTGACCGCGATCCAGTTCCGTTTCGTCGAACGCAAGGTGACGTATTGATGTTGAACATCACGCACACCCGCCTCGCGTTCGCCCTTCCGCCCACAAGGGGGGAAGAAGCTGCGCAGCAATCGCCGTTCTCTCGGAGAATGCAACGTCGAACAGAGGATGCCGCAGTCGCCCTGTGTCCCGGACGCGATGCGGCATCTTTCATGCCGCGTCGCCGAGCCGGGACCGCCGCAAATGCTGCCGTCACGACGGTTCCGGATCAGCAGCGCGGTATGTCATACCGCGCAGCATCCGGGACACAGCCTCCTGCACCGGTGGACCACACCCTCGAAAGTATTGCCTGATGGTCGAGCGCCGGCGCTTCGGAAACCTGCTGCCGCACCTGATCCTGTGGATCGGCATCGCCATCGTGGCGTTCCCGGTCTATCTCGCCTTCGTCGCCTCGACGCAGGACAACGCGGCCATCGCCAACGGCCAGATGTCGCTCCTGCCCGGCAGCCATTTTCTGGAGACCTACCACCGGACGCTGTTCGTCGGCACCTCGGGCTCGACGCGCGAGCCGGTCGGCACCATGCTGTTCAACTCGTTCGTGATGTCGCTGGCGATCGCGGCCGGCAAGATCGCGATCTCGATCCTGTCCGCCTACGCCATCGTCTATTTCCGCTTCCGCCTGCGCATGGCGGTATTCTGGCTGATCTTCGTCACGCTGATGCTGCCGGTCGAGGTGCGCATCTATCCGACCTACAAGATCGCCGCTGACCTCAACCTGCTCGACAGTTATGCCGGACTGACGCTGCCGCTGATCGCGTCCGCCACCGCGACGCTGCTGTTCCGCCAGTTCTTCATGACGTTGCCCGACGAACTCGTGGAGGCCTCGCGCATCGACGGCGCGGGGCCATTCCGTTTCTTCAAGGATACGCTGCTGCCGCTGTCGCGCACCAACATGGCGGCATTGTTCGTGATCCTGTTCATCTACGGCTGGAATCAATATCTCTGGCCGCTTCTGATCACCACGCGCGACGACATGCAGACCATCGTCATCGGCATCCGCAAGATGATCACCACCACCGATGCGCTGACCGAGTGGCCGGTGGTGATGGC
>JBEBWH010000289.1:0-4497 GCA_040392305.1 Bradyrhizobium sp.
ATCCTCCACGGTGATCGGCGCGCAGACGATGCCCGAGGTGTGACGGATGATGAAGGCCATTTTCTCCGGCGTGCACAGCGAGGCGGCGACGATCAAGTCGCCCTCGCCCTCGCGATCGTCGTCATCGGTGACGACCACGATCTCGCCTTTGGCGAAGGCCTCGATGACGTCGGGAATGGGATCGGCCATGGCAATATCATCCGCAAAAGAGCTTTTTGCGCGGCATCGCGCCGCGCGGCACGCTTCCTATGGCGCAGCGCGGGCGGCGACGCAACAGGCCGGGGCACAGCGCCCGCCGGCCGCGCGGCAGGCAAGGGGCGACCTGTGCATTGTCACGGCCGGGCCATGCGGCCCGCACGATGGACAGTTATGCCCCCGATCGATAGTTTTCAGCCCAAATCCGGAGAATATGCGCCGGGAACGGAGTTGACGATGATAGACGTGACGGTCGGCGGCAATGGCGCGACGAAGGGCGAGGCATTGCGAAGCCTGTCCCTGATTTCGGCCGCCCATTTCGTCAGCCACTACTACATGCTCGTGCTGCCGATGCTGTTCCCGTTCCTCAAGGACCAGCTCGGCGTCGGATATATCGAGCTGGGCCTCGCCCTCACCGTCTTCTCCGTCGTCACCGGCCTCACCCAGGCTCCGGTCGGTTATCTGGTCGATCGCGTCGGCGCCCGCAAGATCCTGATCGCCGGCCTGATGCTCGGCGGACTGTCCCTGATCCTGCTCGCCTTCACCCTGAACTACGGCTGGCTGCTCGTGTGCGCCCTGCTGCTCGGCCTCGGCAACAGCGTCTACCACCCGGCCGACTATGCGCTACTCTCCGCCAATATGGACGAGGCGCATATGGGCCGCGCCTTCTCGGTTCACACCTTCGCCGGCTATCTCGGCGCCGCCGTCGCGCCGGCCATCGTCGCCGTGCTGCTGCTCACCGTCGGCGGCCTCGGCGCACTGATGATATCCGGGCTGTTCGGCATCATCACCGGCCTCGTGCTGCTGGCGATGCCTATCCCCGAGGCCAGCGCGGCGCGGCAGGGCAATGCCGCCGATGGCGGCAAGGTCAGCGTGGTCACGCCGATGATCATGGCGCTGATGGTGTTCTTCATGCTGCTGGGGCTGTCGATCAGCGGCATCAGCAATTTCGGCGTGGTCGCGCTGATGGGCGGCTACGACGCCTCGCTGTCGCTCGCCAACACCGCCCTCACCGGCTATCTCGGCGCCGCCTCGCTCGGCGTGCTCGCCGGCGGCTTCCTCGCCGACCGCATCACCCGCCACGATCTGGTGGCGGCGGTCTGCTACAGCATCAACGCCGCCATGGTCGCCGCCATCGCGCTGACCATGCCGGCCGCGGCGGTGCTGGTCGCGACGCTGACGCTTGCCGGCTTCCTCAGCGGCATGATCGCGCCCTCGCGCGACATGATGGTGCGCAAGGCCGCGCCCGCCGGCGCGGCGGGCCGCGCCTTCGGCATCGTCACCACCGGCTTCAACATCGGCGGCATCGTCAGCCCGCTGCTGTTCGGCTGGATCATGGACACCGGCGTGCCGCGCTGGGTGTTCGGCGCGACCGCGGTGTTCATGGCGCTCACCGTGCTGCTCACGCTCGCGATCGACCGCCGCGCCGCCCGGCAGGCGGCGGCTTAGAGCGGGCGCGGCAGGTACACCCGCACCATCGCCATGCAGGCAGCCATGCGGGCAGCGGCGGTCCGCAAAGCGGAACAGACTCTTGGCGGCCAAGCGGGCGCCAGCCTATAGTCCGCGCCATGCCTGTGACCGACATCGCGACACGCACCTACGACCATGGCTGGCGGCTCGACCCCATCGTCCGCAGCCTGCTCGATACGGATTTCTACAAGCTGTTGATGCTGCAGATGATCCATGCGCTCTATCCGAGCGTGCATGCGACCTTCTCGGTCATCAACCGCAGCCGCCAGATCCGCCTCGGCGACATCATCGACGAGAACGAGCTGCGCGCCCAGCTCGATCACGCCCGCACGCTGCGCTTCTCCAAGAAGGAGCTGATCTGGCTCGCCGGTAACACCTTCTACGGCAAGACCCAGATGTTCGCGCCGGAGTTCATGGCCTGGCTCGCCGACTTCCAGTTGCCCGACTACGAGCTGCGCAAGGTCGATGGCCAGTACGAGCTGCATTTCCGCGGCCCCTGGACCCACACCACGATGTGGGAAATCCCGGCGCTCGCCATCGTCAACGAACTGCGCTCGCGCGCGGTCTTGATCGGCCGCGGCCGCTTCGCCCTCGATGTGCTGTATGCCCGCGCCAAGGCCAAGCTGTGGAGCAAGGTCGAGCGGCTGCAACGCCTCGACGGGCTGGTGATCTCCGACTTCGGCACGCGCCGCCGCCACGGCTTCCTGTGGCAGCGCTGGTGCGTGGAGGCGCTCAAGGAGGGACTCGGCCCCGCCTTCACCGGCACCTCCAACGTGCTGCTGGCGATGGACAACGATCTCGAAGCGATCGGCACCAACGCCCACGAACTGCCGATGGTGCTGGCGGCGCTCGCCAACACCGACGCGGAGCTGCGCCGCGCACCCTATCAGGTGCTCGACGACTGGCGCCACACTTATGCCGGCAACCTTTTGATCGCACTGCCCGACGCCTTCGGCACCACCGCCTTCCTGCGTGATGCGCCCGACTGGGTCGCCGACTGGACCGGCTTCCGCCCCGACAGCGCGCCGCCGATCGAGGGCGGCGAGCAGATCATCCGCTGGTGGGAGGAGAAGGACCGCGACCCGACCAAGAAGCTTTTGGTGTTCTCCGACGCCATGGACGTCGATTCCATCGAGGAGGCTCACCGCCATTTCAGGGGCCGCGTGCGGACCTCGTTCGGCTGGGGCACCAACCTCACCAACGACTTCGTCGGCTGCCTGCCCGACGGCAAGCCCGACCTCGACGCCATCTCGCTCGTGTGCAAGATCACCGACGTCAATGGCCGTCCGGCGGTAAAACTCTCCGACAACCCGGACAAGGCGACCGGCGACCCGGCCGAGATCGCGCGCTATCTGCGCGTGTTCGGCGACGCCGGGCGGGTGCGGACGCCGGTGCGGGTGTAGCTGACCGAGGCGCAGCCGCTGCCGGGCCTATCGGAACTGGGCGCGGCAGGCAGGGCTGAGCTTGCGGATATTCCGCTCCATGCAAGCGGTGATGCGCGCGACGTTAGGCACCTCCTTGCGGCAGAAGGTCATGGCGTCCTTGCGGCAGGCCCGGCGCTGCTCCAGTGTACCCTGCTCCGCGGCGGATGCGCCCGCCAGCATCAACGGCGCCAGTACGACCGCCCCGACCATCGCCATCGCTTTCCGCTTCATCGGCATCGCTCCATCCTCGTTTTCAACCGTCTTCCCTCGTTTCATGGAAACGCCGGAAGACCTATGCTGTTGCTTCGACACGCATTCCTGACGCCATCCGGGGCCGACCCGGGAGCATGCTTCACTCGAAACCGCTCGCCGCAGCCCCTTGCCGCACTGGCCGCCTTTCTATGAACACCCGCACCGATCGAGACATATCGAAACGACGAAGTAATTTTTCATACAGACTGCCGCGCTAGTTTCAACCCCGCCCGCGCCTTTGCATCACTCACACCCATCGCGGGCACGATCTTGATCGGGAGGAAACCATGCTGAGCCGACGCGCCTTTTGTGGCTGCGCGACCCTTGCCGCCGCGAGCTTCGCGGCACGCCCCGTCCACGCCGAAAATGCCGCCTGCGCGGTGTTCGACAGCAAGACGCAGCAAAGCGTCAGTCCGGACGAGGCGATCAACAGGCTGCTGGCCGGCAACGAGCGCTTCGTCGGCGGCAGGACGATCAATTGCGACCTGGTCGAGCAGGTCAAGGCGACCTCGCGCGGCCAGGCGCCGTTTGCGGCCATTGTCGGCTGCATCGATTCCCGCGTGCCGCCGGAGCTGGTGTTCGATCAGCGTATCGGTGATGTTTTCTGCGCCCGCGTCGCCGGCAACTTCGTCAACACCGACATCATCGGCAGTCTTGAGTTCGCAACCCGCATCGCCGGCGCCCGCGCCATCATGGTGCTGGGCCACAGCGAATGCGGCGCGATCAAGGGTGCGATCGACGACGTCAGGCTGGGCAACCTCACCGCGACGCTCGCCAATATCCGTCCGGCCGTCGTGGCGACGAAGCTCGATGGCGAGCGCACCGCGAAAAATCCCGCGATGGTGCAGGGAGTGGCCGACACCAACGCCCGGATGGCCGCCGCGATGCTGACGTCGAGGAGCGAAATCCTCAAGGAGCTGGCGACCGCCGGTAAGCTGCGCATCGTCTCGGCGATGCACGATGTCTCCACCGGCCGCGTCAGCCTGCTGTCCTGACGGACGATGGCGCGACGCATACGGCCATGCCGCATGACCGCCCCGCGGCGCGCTGCCAGTTCCAACGGATAGTTTCAAGGGAAATCGCCGTCGGGAGCGGCTGCGGAAATGGTCGGAGTGGCAGGATTTGAACCTGCGACCCCTGCGTCCCGAACGCAGTG
>JBEBWH010000290.1:0-4487 GCA_040392305.1 Bradyrhizobium sp.
TCGGCGCGCTGCTCGGCATGGCGGCGCATATCGAAGGCAAGGCCAGCATGATCCTTGACATGTCGGGGCTGGCGCAGAAGGGCGGCGCGGTGCTCTCCCATGTGCGGCTGTCGCGCCATCCGGAGGATGTGACGTGCTCGCGCATCGTCACCGGCAGTTGCGATCTGCTGATTGCAGCCGACGAGGTCGTGGCGATCGCCAAGGATACGGTGACGCTGTGCGATCCGTCGCGCACCCATGGTGTCATCAACACGCATCTGATCCCGATCGCGGACTTCGTCCGCAATCGCGATTTCGATTTCCAGCGCGGTCAGGTCAATCGCGTGATGGAGCACGCGATCCGCAGCGACTCCGCCTTCCTCGACTTCACCCACGTCGCCGAGCAACTTCTGGGCGACGCAATCGCCACCAATATGATGATGATGGGCTATGCCTATCAGAAGGGACTGCTGCCAGTCGGCGCGGAGGCCATCGAGCAGGCCATCGGCCTCAACGGCGTGGCGGTGAAGATGAACACGGCCGCTTTCAGGCTCGGCCGTCTTGCCGCCGCCGATCCGGCGCGGCTCGCGGCGATGGTGAAGGAAGAAACCGCGCCGCTCAAGACGCTCGACGAAATGTCGCTCGACGAGATCGTCGCGCATCGCGGCGCGCTGCTGACGTCGTACCAGAACGCTGGTCTTGCGGCGCGCTATCGTGCGCTGGTCGAGACAGCCAAGGCGGCGGCCGACAGGCAGGGTTTCGGCGGCGAGCTGCCGCGCGCGGTCGCCATCAACTACGCCAAGCTGCTCGCCTACAAGGACGAATACGAGGTGGCGCGGCTGTTCACCGACGGCGGTTTCCAGAAGCAGTTGCAGGATCAGTTCGAAGGCGACTTCAAGCTCAGCTTCCATCTCGCGCCGCCGATCCTGCCGGGCAAGGATGCCAGCGGCCGGCCGCGCAAGCGCACCTTCGGGGCATGGACGATGACGCTGTTCAAGGTGCTGGCCGGCCTCAAGGGGCTGCGCGGCACACCGTTCGACGTGTTCGGCTACAATCCCGAGCGCAAGATGGAGCGCGCGCTCATCAAGGCCTACGAGCAGGATGTCGCCGAGGTGCTGCGCGTGCTGTCGCCGCGAACCTATGCGACCGCGCTGGAAATCCTGTCGCTGCCCGACATGATCCGCGGTTATGGGCCGGTCAAGCACAAGGCGATGGAGGATGCGCGCGCGCGTCATGACGGGCTGATGGCGCAGTTGCGTGATCCGCCGCCGTTGGCGCGGCCGCAGGTCGCGGCGGAATAAGCGGCGCATCCGCCCGCTGGCGGCAGAGGCGCATTCCGCGGGCGGTGCTTGCCAAGCCGGCCGCAACAGGCCACAAAACGCTGGGAAGAACGCCAGCGGAGAAACGTTTTGGGGATCAAGGGAAAAGCCTATATTGCTGGGATCTTTGAGCATCCGACCCGGCATGCGCCCGACAAATCCATCGCCCAACTGCATGCCGAAAGCGCCAGGGGCGCGCTTGAGGACGCCGGCCTCAGCAAGGACGACATCGACGGCTATTTCTGCGCCGGCGACGCGCCGGGCGGCGCCATGGCGATGGCCGACTATATGGGGCTGAAGCTGCGCCACCTCGACTCCACCGACACCGGCGGCTGTTCCTACATCATCCATCTTGCCCATGCGGCGGAGGCGATCGCCGCCGGGCGCTGTTCGGTGGCGCTGATCACGCTGGCGGGCAAGCCGCGCACCGCTGCGCCGCCGCCGCGCGCGGTCGGGCCGGAGGCCGATTTCGAGCTCGCCTACGGCGCCACCACGCACAATGTCTACGCCATGTGCGCGATGCGTCACATGCACGAATTCGGCACCACCGGCGAGCAGCTCGCCTGGGTCAAGGTCGCGGCCTCCCATCACGCGCAGTACAATCCGAATGCTTTCCTGCGCAACGTCGTCACGGTCGAGGATGTGGTGAACTCGCCGATGATTTCCGATCCGCTGCACCGGCTCGACTGCTGTGTCGTCACCGACGGCGGCGGCGCGGTAATCGTCACCACGCCCGAAGTGGCCAGAAGCCTGAAGCGGCCGCTGGTGCGGATGCTCGGCGGCGGTGAAGCCACCAAGGGGCCGCGCGGCGGCAACAGGCTCGATCTGACCTATTCGGCGGCGGTATGGAGCGGCCCGCCGGCTTTCGCCGAGGCGGGCGTGACGCCGCAGGACATCAAATACGCCTCGATCTATGACAGCTTCACCATCACAGTGGTGATGCAGCTCGAAGACCTCGGCTTCTGCAAGAAAGGCGAGGGCGGCCGGTTCGTCGCCGACGGCAACCTGATCTCCGGCGTCGGCAAGCTGCCGTGGAACACCGACGGCGGCGGCCTGTGCAACAACCATCCGGTCAATCGCGGCGGCATCACCAAGATCATCGAAGCGGTGCGGCAGTTGCGCGGCGAGGCGCATCCCAAGGTGCAGGTGCCGAACTGCGATCTGGCGCTGGTGCACGGCACCGGCGGCCTGCTGGGCGTGCGCCACGCCGCCTCCACCGCTATTCTGGAGCGCGTATGATGAGCACTGCAAAGAACTATCCCGCGCCGCAGGGCAATCCCGAAACGCAGCCGTTCTGGGATGCCGCCGCGCAGGGCAAATTCCTCATCAAGCGCTGCACGGCCTGTGGCGAGGCGCACTACTTTCCGCGCGCGCTGTGTCCGTTCTGCTTCTCCGACCGCACCGAGTGGGAAGAAGCGTCCGGCGAAGCCGAGATCTACACCTTCAGCGTGATGCGGAAGTCGCCAGGCGGACCTTACGGCATCGGCTACGTGACGCTGAAGGAAGGGCCGTCGCTGCTCACCAATTTCGTCGATTGCGATCTCGATCGTCTGAGGATCGGCCAGAAGGTGAGGGTGGTGTTCAAGCCGACCGACGGCGCGCCGCTGCCGTTCTTTACGCCAGACGTCTAAGCCGGGCGGGCCAGGGCGATGCCGATCGATTACGACGAAACAATGAAGCTCGAAAATATCGGGCAGCCATTCGCCTGGACCGATCGCGAGGCGATGCTTTACGCGCTCGGCATCGGCATGGGGGCGGACCCGCTCGACGAGCGTGAACTCGCCTTCGTCAACGAAGGGACGCTGGAGCCGCGTCCGCTGAAGGTGGTGCCGACCTTTGCATCCGTGGCGGCGTGGGGCGAAAGCCCCGGCCCGATGGATATCAACTGGCTGATGGTGGTGGATGGCGAGCGCGACATCACCTTCCATCAGCCGTTGCCCGCGGCGGCAAGCATCACGGCGGATTCACGCGTGGTCGGCGTCTTCGACAAGGGCAAGGACAAGGGCGCGGTGATCCTGCGCGAAACCGTGCTGCGCGATGCGCAAGGCGGCAAGCTCGCGACGCTGCGGGCGTCGCGCTTCGCGCGCGGCGACGGCGGGTTCGGCGGCCCGTCCGAGGGACAGCCGAAGCCGCATGAGGTGCCCGTGCGTGCGCCCGACCGTTCGGTGGATATTCCGACGCGCCCCGATCAGGCGCTGCTCTACCGGCTGTGCGGCGACCGCAACCCGCTGCACAGCGACCCCGCCTTCGCCCGGCGCGCGGGCTTCCCCCGCCCGATCCTGCATGGCATGTGTACCTATGGCCTGACCTGCCGCGCGGTGCTGCAGACCTATGCGGACTATGATCCGGCCGCGTTCCGCCGCCACGCCGCGCGGTTCTCCGCGCCGGTGTTCCCCGGCGAGACGGTGACGGTGGATCTGTGGCGCGACGGCGATGTGATCTCGTTCGAGGCGCGCGTGCGGGAGCGCGACGCGACCGTGATCAGGAACGGCAAGACAGTGCTTGCGTGACGCAAGATGATGCTCGGGTGACGAAGGACAATTGAGAGCGAATGATGAAACTGACCCATGAAGCCACCGGAACCTTCGCCATCGCGCCGACGCCGTTTCACGACGATGGCCGCATCGACGAGAAGTCGATCGACGGACTGATGGACTTCTACAACCGCATCGGCTGCAACGGCGTCACCGTGCTCGGCATTCTGGGCGAGGCGCCGAAGCTCGACGCGGCGGAAGCGGAGCAGGTGGCGAGGCGCTTCGTGCGGAGCGCCAACGGCCTGCCGGTCGTCGTCGGCGTTTCTGCGCCGGGCTTCGCCTCGATGCGTTCGCTGGCGCGCAGCGCGATGGACGCGGGGGCGGCGGGCGTGATGATCGCGCCATCGCCGCGGCTGCGCACCGACGATCAGATTCTGGGCTATTTCCGTCAGGCGGTGGAGGCCATCGGCGACGACATTCCGTGGGTGCTGCAGGACTATCCGCTGACCCTGACGGTGGTGATGACGCCGTCCGTCATCCGCCGCATCGTCATGGACAATCCGTCCTGCGTGATGCTCAAGCATGAAGACTGGCCGGGGCTTGAGAAGATCACGACGCTGCGCGAGTTCCAGAAGGACGGCTCGCTGCGGCCGCTGTCGATCCTTATCGGCAACAACGGGTTGTTTCTCGATTTCGAGATGGAGCGCGGCGCGGA
>JBEBWH010000291.1:0-4470 GCA_040392305.1 Bradyrhizobium sp.
CACCCCGCTGTCCGAACTGCTGATCAGCGGACTTTGCGGCGGCATGGCGGCGCAGGGCTTGCGGCCGGTCGGCGAAATCCAGTTCATGGGTTTCATCTATCCCTGCATCGACCAGCTCGTGAACCACGCCTCGCGCCTGCGCAACCGCACGCAGGGGCGGCTGAGCTGTCCGATGGTGCTGCGCACGCCCCACGGCTCCGGCATTCGCGCGCCGGAGCATCATTCCGAAAGCACCGAGGCCATGCTCGCGCATATCCCCGGTCTGCGCGTGGTGATGCCGTCATCCCCTGAGCGGGCCTATGGCCTGCTGCTCGCCGCCATTCGCGACCCCGATCCGGTTGTCTTTCTGGAGCCGACCCGCCTCTACCGGGCAGCGAAAGGCATGGTGGACGACAACGGCGCGGCGCTGCCGCTGGATGTCGCCTTCGTTCTCCGGGAGGGTCGCGACGTCACGCTGGTGAGTTGGGGCGCGATGGTGAAGGAAACGCTCGCGGCGGCCGAGCTGCTCGAAGCCGAGGGCATCGGCGCGGAGGTCATCGACCTCGCAACGCTCAAACCTTACGATGAAGACACCCTGCTCCGTTCGGTCGAGAAGACCGGCCGCTGCGTCATCGTGCATGAGGCCGCGCGGACCGGGGGCTTCGGCGCCGAGATCGCCGCCTTCATCGCCGAGCGCGGGCTGACATCGCTGCTCGCCCCGATCATGCGCGTCACCGGTTACGACGCGGTGGTCCCGATGGCCCGTCTCGAACGGTTCTTCATGCCGTCGGTCGAACGTATCGCGGCCGCGGGCCGCAATGTCTGCCGGTTCAATTGAGAACAGCGAGGCCAGCCGATGCGCGCATTCATGCTGCCCGACCTCGGCGAGGGGCTTGAGGAAGCCGAAATCGTCACCTGGCATGTGAACGAGGGCGATCACGTGGTGACGGATCAGCCGCTCGTTTCGGTGGAGACCGACAAGGCCGTGGTCGAGGTGCCGTCGCCGTGGAGCGGACGCATCGCGCGCCTGTTCGGCGGCAAGGGCGATCTCATCAAGGTCGGCGCGCCGCTGGTCGAGTTCGCTGAAGGCGTCGAGCAGGACACCGGCACTGTGGTCGGCGAGCTCGATGCCGACGACAGGCCGCCGGCAACGGAGCGGCCGGCCGCCGCGGACCCCGCGTCCGCGCGCATCGTGCCGGCCGTGCGCGCGCTCGCCCGCAAGCTTGGCGTCGATCTCAATGCGGTCGCAGCCACCGGCCCCGACGGCACCGTGACGCGCGCCGATGTCGAGCGGGCCATAACGGGCCTCGCTTCGGCTGGTCCGGCGGAGCCACTGCGCGGGATGCGGCGCGCCATGGCCCAGCGCATGACGCTCGCGCATGCCGAAATCGTGCCCGCCACCGTCACCGACGATGCCGACATCGGCGATTGGGCCGATGGCGAGGACATCACCATCCGGCTGATGCGCGCGATCGCATCCGCATGCAGGGCCGCGCCTGCGCTGAACGCCTGGTATGAATCCGGCGCCGGCGCCCGGCGGCTGATCGAGCGCGTCGATATCGGTATCGCCATCGATACCGAGGGCGGCCTCATTGTGCCGGTGATGCGCAATGTCGCCGGACGAGACGCGCGCGATTTGCGCGTCGGACTGGACCGGCTGCGGGCCGATGCGACCGCGCGCACCATCCCACCTGATGAGTTGCGCGGCGCGACCATCACCCTTTCCAATTTCGGCATGATCGGCGGCCGCTTCGCCAGCCTCGTGGTCGTGCCGCCTCAAGTGGCGATCGTCGGCGCCGGCAGGATCACCCGGCAGGTCGTCGCGCATCAGGGACAGCCGTCGGTGCGCCGCACGCTCCCGCTCTCCCTCACCTTCGATCATCGCGTCGTTACCGGGGGCGAAGCCGCCCGCTTTCTGATGACCCTAAAGGCGGATCTCGAACGGGCCGACTGATAGACGCGACACGATGGCCGCGATATCGGCCGCCTGCCATGCTAAGGAAGTCCGGCGGCGGAGCGACGCCATGCTCTCCGCTTAAGGAAAGTCCGGAAGCATGACCGAATTCGACGTGCTGGAACTGCGTATCGGCCGCGCCGCGCCGCTCGGCACAAGCGGGGCGCTCAGCGCCATCGACAAGCATATCGTGAGCGGCCCGGTGCCGGTCGGCGCGCTCGGCTTCGACGGCGACGAGCAGGCCGACCGCAAACATCACGGCGGCCCGCACAAGGCCATCCACGCCTATTCGATTTCGCATCTGCCGATCTGGGCCAGCGAACTGCCGCACCGCGCCGGCCGTTTCCACCATGGCGCGTTCGGAGAAAATCTCGTGGTCGACGGCATCAGCGAAGCCGGACTTTGTCTTGGCGACCGTTGGCGCATCGGCTCCGCACTGGTCGAGGTCAGTCAGGGCCGCCAGCCCTGCTGGAAACTGAACCTACGCTTCGACGTGCCCGACATGGCGCGGCGGGTGCAGGACAGCGGGCGCACCGGCTGGTATTTCCGCGTGATCGAGCCCGGCGTGATCGCCGCTGGCGACCGCGGGCGGCGGACGGCACGGCCGCATCCTGCATGGACGCTCGCGCGCGTCTCCCACCTGCTCTATCACGACCGCATGAACAAGCCAGCGCTCGCCGAGCTTGCGGCGCTGCCCGGCCTGCCGGAAAGCTGGCGCCGCCTCGCCGAGGCGCGGCTTGCGTCCGGCCGGACGGAAGACTGGTCGCGCCGGATCGAGACGCCAACACGCGACGCGTGAACTCGTCGCGCGTCAGTCCTCACACGGCCCAGGACAGATCCAGCGAAAGAACGAGCGACTGCATCAGGCGTGCGGTGCGGCCCGCGACATCGCGCGCGGGATTGTATTCGACGATCTCGACGCCGAGGCAGGCGGGATCGCGCGTGAGCGCAGCCCACGGCGCAACGAAATCCGTCGCGCGGATTCCGTGCGGCGCCGGCGTTCCGACCCCTGGCGCATCGGCGGGGTCGAACGCGTCGAGATCGAGCGACACGCCATAGGCGGCGGTCCCTTGCGATGCGATCGACCTCGCCTCAGCGAGAACGGCCGTCACCCCGCGCCGCTCCACCTCCGCCATGCCGATGACGCGCACGCCGAGGCGTTCGGCAAATGCCACCTCCTCCGGCTCGAAGCTGCGCGCGCCGACCACGCAGACATGCCGCGGATCGAGCGCCGGGCCGGTCGTCGCGATCCTGGTGAGTTGCGGCGCGCCATGGCCGAGCAGCGCCGCTACCGGCATGCCGTTGATCGCACCGCTATGGGTGGTCTCCGGCACATGCATGTCCATATGCGCATCGATCCAGATCAGCCCGAGCGCGCCTGCGGGCCGCAACGCGACGGCCGCGCCGCTCCATGTGCCGATGGCGCAGGAATGATCGCCGCCGATGACGAGAAACCGTTCGCGCGCCGCCGCGAATCGTCGGATTAGTCCGGCAATCCATCGTCCGGCGCCGGCGACGACATCAAGCGGCGACAGGTTGGCTTCGGCTTGCTGCGGCATGCGATGCCACGACAGCATCAGTCCCTGTTCGCGCAAAGCGGCATCGGTCCGGGTTTCAAAACCGGCAGGACCGTTCTTGCAGCCGGGATCGCCCGCACCCGCGCCGAGCGTCACGGCGATGGCCGGGATCGAGCGCAACCGCACGACCGACTTGAACTCATGAAGCATGACGCCTGCCTTTCACCAGCGCTGCAAGCGCGAAAAAGCGCCCCTCCTCGACAGCACATATGGGATTGCGACGCGCGAAAGCCAACGATCGCCCGCGACCGCCACGCCACCCGCGCCGAAGGCGTCATCCGATCGACATCAGGCTCGCATTGCCGCCGGCGGCTGCGGTGTTGATGCTGATGGAGCGTTCCTTGAGCAGCCATTCGAGCCGATAGCGCTCGCGCCCTTGCGCCAGCGCATCGCCTGCAATCGCCTGCATCACGACAATCGGCCCCGGCCTTGCCGCCAATTCGCCGGCGAGCTGGCGCTGCACGTCGCCGTCGCCCTCCAGCAGCACAGCGTCGAAGCGGACATGCGCGCGACTGCGGGCAATCGAAATGTGCTCGGCGAGTTCCGCAGGCAATGCATGGAGCACGGCGAGCGGCGACGATCCATCGACGATCGCGCGATTGCCGGTGGCCAGCGCCGCGCCGATCTGCACTTCGAGGCCGAACGGTGTCGCCGCGATACACAGCACATCGCCGCGCGGCCGCAGCAGATAGCGGTTTCGCTCGCCGACCGGCCCCGGCAGTTCCTCTACCATCCCCAATGGAGACGCTCCGATCATTGCGTCGCAGATCGGGGCGGCGCGCGAACCGCTGGCGGTGAGGCGGGCGAGCCAGAGCCGGGCGGCGGATGCGACCTGTCGCCCCGCGCCGGCAAGCAGCGCATCGGGAGCCGCTTTCAACAGCCGATAGAGATAAAGCGGCCCGCCCGCCTTCGGGCCGGTGCCGGACAGGCCCTGGCCGCCGAACGGCTGCACGCCCACCA
>JBEBWH010000292.1:0-4466 GCA_040392305.1 Bradyrhizobium sp.
CCCGGCAAAGTGAATTTCGTGCCGCTCAATGCCGAGGAGCGCTTCAAGGCGCTCAAGGACGGCAAGATCGATGTGCTGTCACGCAACTCGACCTGGGCGATGTCGCGCGAGACCGAATACGGCATATCGTTCGCGGGCATCAGCTACTACGATGGTCAGGGCTTTATGGTGCGGCGCTCGCGCAAAGTGGAGTCGGCGCTCGAACTCGGCGGCGCGTCGGTATGCGTGCAGTCCGGCACCACGACCCAGCTCAATCTGGCCGACTATTTCCGCGCCAACAACATGACCTATCAGGAGATGACGTTCCCGAATGCGGCGGAATCGATCAAAGCCTATGGCAGCGGCAAGTGCGACGTCTTCACCAGCGATGTGTCGCAGCTTTATGCCGAGCGGCTGAAGCTCGACAAGCCCGGCGATCACGCCATTCTCGCCGACGTGATTTCCAAGGAGCCGCTCGGGCCGGTGGTGCGGCAGGGTGACGACGGCTGGCTGATGATCGTCAAGTGGACGCATTTCGCGATGCTGAATGCCGAGGAGCTGGGCGTCAGCTCCAAGAACATTGATCAGGCGCTGGCTTCGACCAAGCCGGATGTGAAGCGTCTCGTCGGGGTCGACGGCGACTATGGCGAGAAGCTTGGGCTGACGAAGGATTGGGCGGTCAGGATCATCCGTCACGTGGGCAACTATGCCGAGATCTATGACCGGAATGTCGGGGTGGATTCCAAGCTCGGTATCCCGCGCGGCCTCAACCAGCTCTGGAGCAATGGCGGCATCCAGTACGCGCCGCCGATCCGCTGAGCCAATGCGAGACGCCGCGACGTGTCGCCGGCGGTCTTCCGCCGGCGCGGCTTAGCCTCGGGGCTTTCGGGCAGCGAGGTCCAATACCTTGCGTCTTGGCGCCAGATAACGCTTCTGAATCAGGCTAGCCGGGTCTTATGGCGGACATTCCGCGCTGCTGTCGGATCCATCCGTTCGCTGCCATGACAGCCCAAACTGGTCGATTACGGCAATCGGCCCTTTACCTTGGGTGGATATCGCTATATCCATGCATACATAGCGTGGCCGCCGTCGCGGTGGGGCCGGCACGGCGTCATGAGGGTTCGTCATGGACATTTGCATTGAGCAGGCAGAGCGGCGGACCTCCGTCCCTGATACTGACGCCGCGATCCCGGATCTTGCGGCGCATGCCGCGGAGGCAACGCGCATCCTCAGCCTGCTGGGTCAGGAGACCCGCTTCCTCATCCTCTACCATCTGGCGATCAACGACGAACTGACTGTGACCGAAATTGTCGATGCGGTGAAGATCAGCCAGTCGGCGGTGTCGCATCATCTGGCCAAGATGCGTCGCGACAGGCTGGTCGCCTTCCGCCGCGATGCGCATCACCTCTACTACCGTATTGCCGATCCGCGCATCGCGCGGCTGATCGCGGTCTTTGCCGCCACTACGAACGGCGGGCGTGACGACCGCTCGTCGCGGCACGGCTGAAGGCAGTCGCGCCGCCGGCCGGCCGGCTCAATCCCCGGCAAACTTCCCGAAATCGCGCACCACACGCTCATAGACCGGCCGTTTGAACGGGACGATCAAGTTGGGCAGGTTTTGCATCGGCTCCCACCGCCAACTGACGAATTCCGGCTTGTGACCGTCACCGGGATTTTCCACGTCGATCTCATCGTCGTTTCCGGTAAAGCGTAGCGCGTACCATTTCTGCTTCTGGCCGCGATAGCGGCCTTTCCAGGTCCGGCCGGCGACGGTGCGCGGGATGTCGTAGGTCAGCCAATCGGAAATCTCGTCGAGCTTTTCGACCGAACGCGCGCTGGTTTCCTCGTAGAGTTCCCGCATCGCGGCTGCCCAGGTGTCTTCGCCGGGATCGACCCCGCCCTGGGGCATCTGCCAGACATAGGTATCCTCGGCGTGCTCGATGCCGGTCGCCCGTCGCCCGATAAAAACCCGACCGGTGCGGTTGATCAGCATGATTCCCACGCACATGCGATAGGGAAGATCGTCGTAGCGTGTCATGTCATCTGTATCCTTCCCGGCCGGCGACCGTTGCCGATCGTTCGGGCGGGCGGGTGTTGTTGGCCGCAGATGTTGAAGCGGCCTCAGCTAGATTTTGATTTGAGCATGATCGTTGTCAACGGCACCAGGCGAATGCCGCGCTTGTCCAGTGTGGCGGCCCAGGCGGCGATGCGTTCGATCAGGACGGGGGAGAGCGTGGCCGTTCCGATGGCGCTGCCGCGCTCGCGCGCCAGTTTTTCCAGTCTGGCAAGCGATTGATCGATTTCGCCCGCGGCCGGCAACGCATCGAGCACGATGTCGGCTTTCGCGAAGGGTTGCGCCTCGTTTGTCGCGAGACGCTGCGCGGCGCTGCGGGCGGTTCTGCTATCGTCGAAATAACCAAGGCCACGCTTTGCGGCGTCCCTGATGACCGGTTGCAGCGTGGCTTCGTCCGCAACCAGCCGCGCGCCCATGAATGCGGCAAGCCCGACATAGCCCTGAAACCGGCTCATATGCCAATGCAGGCGATCGAGGTTCTGTTCGGGGCGCAGCGTGGTCAGAAGGGCCTGCGGACCGGCATCATTGTCGGGATAGTCGAACGGCTCCATCGGCACCTGGAGCAGGATTTCATGTTTGGCGGCGCGTGCCTGGGCCGCCAGTCTGCCGACATCGGAGCCGTAAGGGGTGAAACCAAGCGTCACCGCCGGAGGCAGTGTCGCCACGGCGTGCGCCGTCTGCGATGCGCTGACGCCGAGGCTGCTGACGACGATAGCGACGTGCGGGCTGTTGGCGACCGCCGCGCGGTCCTGATCGCTCCCGGCGGCATAGGCTTGCAGTGGCGTCAGGCCGCCGGCCGCGATGGGCAGCATGCCATGCCGTGATTTTTCGAGAAGGCGCGGATCGGCGCCATCGGCCGCGGCGGGCGAAGCCTTCGGTGTCGCCTCGGGAACCGCGCCGCCATCGCCCGGAATCACCACGCTCTTACGCTCGCCGCTTGACCCGTCGATGATGGTGACGGTTCGCTGCGAGCCTTCCGGAGCGGTCGCCGCAGAGACGGCGGGTGCGGGGTGTGGCGGAGCCGGTTGTTCCGTCGTGGAAATGGTCTGCGGCGTCCGGCTGATGGCGACTTGGGCGGACGGCTCGCCGCCAAGCCGGTCGTCGCCGAACAGGGCGAACCCCAGAAACACCGCCAGAAAGAGCCCAAGCAGGCCGGCAAGCACCGGAAAGACGGGGAAACGGCGCCGGGGCCGGGCGCGGGCCTGCTGACCAAGCGGGGCGCTCAGATCGTCAGTTGCCTCGGTCATGGGGTCTCCCCGAATCAGTCAGCGGCAACATTATCACGGGTCCGGCAGCCTGCGTCCCCGCGAGGCCGCAGCAAAAGGAAAACGGGCGGTCCCAAGGACCGCCCGTTGCCTGATTGGAAATGCTGGCTCAGTTGGCCGATTTTGTGTCGCGCCGGCTGTTGTCGGCCTTGTCCTTCTCGACCTCGGCGGGCGCGGATGCCTGAACCTTGACGCCGTGCAGCAGATCGGCAGCCGCCTTCAGCGCCTTGTCGTCCTTGGCCTCGGGCGGGACATAGGACTGTGAGCCGGCCTTTTCATCGTCGTCGGATCCCTTCAGGTGGCCGCGCAGCGAGGCCTCGCCCTTGGTGTCGGTCCGCGCCTTCAGCTCTTCCGGCACGTCCTGCAGAATCTCGATGTCCGGGGTGATGCCCTTGGCCTGGATCGATTTGCCCGACGGCGTGTAGTAGCGTGCGGTGGTCAGCCGCAGCGCCCCGTTGCCGGAGCCGAGCGGGATGATGGTCTGCACCGAACCCTTACCGAACGAGCGCGTGCCGATCAGCGTCGCGCGCTTGTGATCCTGCAGCGCGCCTGCGACGATTTCCGACGCCGAGGCCGAGCCGCCATTGATCAGCACCACGACCGGCTTGCCCTTGGTGAGATCGCCGGGGCGCGCCGAGCGGCGCTGCGTTTCGTCGGCGTTGCGGCCGCGGGTCGAAACGATTTCACCGCGATCGAGGAACGCATCGGACACCGTCACGGCTTCCTCGAGCAGGCCGCCCGGATTGTTGCGCAGATCGATGATGAAGCCCTTCAGCTTGTCGGCGCCGATCTGGCTGGTGAGGTTGCCGATCTCGCGCTTCAGGCCCTCGGTGGTCTGCTCGTTGAAGGTGGTGACGCGGATATAGCCGATGTCATCGCTCTCGACACGGGCGCGCACCGAGCGGACGCGGATGTTGTCGCGCGTGAGCGTGATTTCGAGCGGCTTGTCCTGTCCCTTGCGGATGATCCGCAGCTTGATCTTGGTGTTGATCGCGCCGCGCATCTTCTCGACCGCCTGGTTGAGGGTCAGGCCCTGCACCGGCTCTTCGTCGAGGTGGCTGATGATATCGTTGGCGAGGATGCCGGCCTTCGAGGCGGGCGTGTCGTCGATCGGCGACACCACCTTGATCAGGCCGTCTTCCATGGTG